>JAYTVV010000265.1:0-9035 GCA_043743795.1 Geobacteraceae bacterium | reverse complement strand
TTCATCCACGCCGTCACAACGGAGCGCGATGTACGTGAAGGGCGAGGACACACCGGTATCGCCTCGGTGGTGCAGATCCTGGGGTTCAAACCGGCCTGACACCTAAAACCACACCAACGCGCCATCATCGGCCAGCCGTTCACATCTCCCATACCTGCGCCCACCGTCAACATGCGCCCGCCTACCCCGTCTGACCACCCGCCTACAACCGAATATTAAATATATTGACATTCATATATCTACATAATACTCTCCCAAAGCATTACAGCTTTCGGAGACAACCCTATGAATTCTCTGCTTGAATACCGCTTTCTCATTCCCTTGGCACTGTTCCTCGGGCTGGCTCCCTTTTTCCCCCAGCCGCATATCGTTGAAAAAATCAGGATGCTGGCAACGGGCACGCTTAAGCGACCTATCGATATCTTTGACCTGTTCTGGCACGCTTGGCCCTTTGCACTGCTGGCATACAAACTTGTCCGCGATTTTACCAGCCGAGCAAACTGAATCTCTTAAATATTCAAGTAGAACTGAGGTGTTCTAGATGTGGTCCCTGCTGACAAAATTAAACAAGAATCTGCTGGTGGCTATCCCGGCCATGATGCTGGCCGGTTTTGCATTCGGTGTGACGGTCGAGGCCGGATTTCTGAAGGTGTTGATCATCCCCTTCACCTTTTTGATGGTTTACCCGATGATGGTTACCCTCAAGCTGAAAAAGGTCCTGGAAGGCGGTGACGGCAGGGCCCAGCTACTGACCCAGATCATCAATTTTGCAATCGTGCCCTTTGTTGCCTACGGGCTTGGAAGGTTCTTTTTCCCGTGTCAGCCCTATATGGCACTGGGACTTCTGCTGGCAGCCCTGGTGCCGACCAGCGGCATGACTATCTCATGGATCGGTTTTGCCAAAGGCAACCTGGAGGCAGCTGTCAAGATGACCGTCGCCGGGCTGATTCTTGGTTCTCTGGTGACGCCGTTCTACGTCCAGTGGTTTCTGGGAGCGCATGTGACCATAGACACGCCGGCGGTCATGAAGCAGATCGCCTATATCGTGTTCCTGCCGATGCTGGCCGGCTATGCAACCCAGCAGTGGCTGATGAAGCGCTATACCCCCAAAGTATTCCAGGACCGATGGGCTCCCCGCTTTCCGGGGCTGTCGACAATTGGTGTGCTGGGAATCGTATTCATCGCCATCGCACTCAAGGCCCACGCCATCGTGGCCGCACCAGATGCTCTGGTTCGTATTGCGCTCCCGTTGGTCCTTCTCTACGGCATCAATTACCTGCTCAGCAGCATCGTCGGGAAACTGTTCCTGAAACGGGGCGACGCCATCGCCCTGGTGTACGGCACGGTCATGCGCAATCTGTCGATCGCCCTGGCGGTTGCCATGAATGCCTTTGGCCCGGCCGGTTCCGATGCCGCACTGGTCATCGCACTGGCCTATATCATCCAGGTCCAGTCAGCCGCCTGGTATGTCAAACTAACTGATAGAATATTCGGCGCAGCAATTAACTAACGCGTATATCGCAATCGCACACAGGAGAAGGCAGAAAAGAATCTTATGTACAATCCTGGAATGTCACTACCGGCAACGGCGGGCATAGACCTGGCAATGTAGATTGTTGGCCACTCATCACAACTGCTGTAGAACAAAATAAAGGGATTATTCAAGCATGACACCATCCTGCGCTATGTCACCGGTGGCACGCTGGTCGCCTTTGACCTCTATTCGATCATTGCCGGAAATATGGCATCCTACTACCTGCAAAGAGGTGCAACCATCACACATCTAGGTGCATATTTTGCACAAAACATGCTTCGGCCCATCTCACATTACGCACAAATAATGCTTAATATCGGTATGTTACAAATGCGGCATACCTTCTGCTCTTAGTAGGTCAGATTGTTCATCTCATCATACGAAGGAGCAGCATCATGAAAACACGTATCATTACCACAGCAGCAGTAGCAGGGATTCTGGCAGCATTGGCAGCAGGGGATGTTTTCGCTGCAGGACGCGGCAATGGCAGTGGGAACGGACAACGCAACGGGACCTGCACAACCGCCCAGACAGCAAATGGCGGCACATCGGCAACCCGACCGACCGGTTCACAACGGCGCGACGGCACCTTCCTGACAACCGGCACGACTGCCAATGGCTCCACTACCCGTCCTGGAAATGGCAACGGCCTTCAGGACGGCTCGCGGCTGACCACAACAACAGTGCCGGCAACAACCCCGCAGTAACTCCATACACGACCCGGCAGGCCTTCAATGCTGCCGGGTTAACACAACAAGGGGCATGCAATGAAACTAACTATCCTCATATTCACAATTGCTCTCCTGAGCATCTGGAATCGCGAGGCATCTGCCTTCTGGGGAAACGATACAAAAGAAACTGCCAGCGGATTGGATATCTCGTCAGGCTTTGATATCAACACGATAACCACCATAACCGGCGCGGTAGTGGTACCACCAGGACACAAAGGGCAGGAACAGCACACGGAATTGGCTGTTACAGCCCCCCATGGTGTTGTGACAGTCATGCTCGGCCCATGGGCATACTGGGAAAAACATGCCATTGCCATCACAAAGAATCAGGAATTGACCATTACCGGTTCCCTTGCCCAGGGGAAGGATGGGCTTCTATATATATTTGCCCAACGCCTCGAGAACAGAGTCAGTGGGGAAACTGTCACGCTGCGATCCGAATCAGGAAAACCACTCTGGACGCATACCGGCACGGGCAGCCAGAACGGAATCCATCAAAATACCGGCAGTGGCCCACGCAGTTGGGCAGGCAACCGTGGTAGCGGTATGAGAGGTGGGAGAAGATGATTACAAACTATCTTTATGTAGTTGTTGCACTGATTCTGGCAATGATCACCAGCACCCCGGCATGGGCTGCAAGCAGTGTAGCGGATAAGCCTCAAACCGCATCCATCAGCCTGGGTGCTGAATTTGCCTCAGGTAAATATGGGACAGAGTCGACAACCCGCAGCCTCTACATGCCGCTGATTGCAACCTGGTCACCCAATGACCGCCTCGATATCGGTATCGAGGTACCCTTTATCTATCAAAGCAGTTCAAATGTCACAACCAGCCTGTTTAGTATCGGCCAGAGTACAACAAACACAACGGCCAAAGGTGGCCCCGGCGGCAACAGCGGTGCAGCCCCAGGCAACTCTTCGGCAGCAAGCTCGTCAGCTTCTTCCGTCTCTGGGCTGGGTGACATTATTCTGCGAGCGGGCTATATACTGCTCGCCGAGAAGGACTCCCAGCCCCAATTGAGAACATCCCTGCTTGTCAAAACACCGACCGCTTCAGCTTCCGATGGTCTCGGTACCGGTAAATTTGACTTCGGCGGCGGCTTGGATATCACCAAGTGGTACGGCGATCTGCATCTGACCGGAGAGGTACTGTATACCTATCAGGGCAAGGCGAGTGGTTTCGATCTGAAAAACTATTTCAGTTATACGGCCGGAGTCGGCTACCAACTCATGAAAAACCTCGAGCCAATGGTAATCATAAAGGGAGCGACGGCACCATCAAGCTACACAGGCAGTCTGCTGGAAGCACGAGCCAGGATTATCTGGGCACTTTCCGATACGACCTCGCTTGACCTGTATGGTTCCCGCGGCATTGCCGACAACAGCCCTGAGTATGATGGCGGTATTGCAGTTATATACTCGTTCTGACTATGATTAAAACGACCCGCCTGGCAATTGGCATACCCTTCAGCTTTACCCTGTTGGTCGTGTGGTTTGCCTGGTCTGCCTTTCATGCAGCTCCACCGCTGGCAGCCGAAATCCTACGTGGTGCCGGACTCTCAATCTCTGCAGCAATCGAACAACTGGCTGTTGCCGATACCTCACTTCGGTCGCTGGAGCGCTACACAACGCCCGATATTGCTTACTTAGCCCTGATAGACCGGCAAGGGCTCGTCCGTTTTCACACGAATCAAAGCCTGATTGGGCGACCGTTTGGCAATGAAGATAAGATTACGTTTCCCGAAGGAATCTCTGAACAGCGTGAGTTACTTGGCACCGGTGAAGAAGTCTATCTCCTGCGCACCAAGGTTCACGCCGACCGCACAGAATATCTCCTTGTGCTGGCATTGCACACCTATCGTGCTGACCAGGTCATTCGCCGGGCAAAAACCGGTATTAGCGTTGTATCGGCACTTACGGCCGCCCTCTGGGGATTGACCGCATTGGTACTCTTCATGCTCCACCGACAAGAACGGCATCGTAGAGAAATGCAACGCCGTGGGAGATGGCGCGTCTCGGAGAAATGGGTGCTGTCATGGCCCATGAGATTCGTAATCCACTGGCCAGTATCAAAGGGTTTGCCCAATTGGCCGGAACTGCCGGCTGTATGGAACAGGTACGCTCCTATGCCGAAAAGATTGTAGCGCAATCTCTCCGCATGGAGACATTGGTAAACGATCTGCTTGCATTTGCCCGTGAAGAGTGTGTTGAACGGCAACCCACCAATCTGACGATGCTGGTGCGGGACTGTGTGACGATGATACTCATGGAAGCTGACCCGAAACAGGTAAAAGTCATATACACCCCGCCCACGGCGATGACAATTATGGCGGTCTCTGACCGCATTAACCAGCTGCTGCTGAATCTGTTAAAAAATGGACTTCAAGCGATGCCGGACGGAGGAGAACTGGCCATTAAACTGGAACATGTCAAAGCCTTGGCCGTACTAAAAATCAGTGACACTGGCATCGGTATTCCCCCGGAGAATATCCCCCACATCTTTGAGCCGTTCTGGACCAGCAAAGCAAAGGGCACGGGGCTTGGGCTGGCCCTCTGTCGCAAGGTGGTCCAGGAACATGGCGGCAGTTTGACGGTTGAGAGTGAAGCAGGGACCGGTACGACCTTCACTGTAACCTTGCCGCTGGCAGTATAACAAGCAGAAAGGACTCTATGTCGGCAACCATACTGATTGTAGAAGACGATAGCAGCTTTCGAGAACTGCTGACCACCATTCTCGACAATGCCGGTTACACCGTTGCAACGGCATCTGACGGTGGCGAAGGATTGCGCCGCATTCAGCGTGAACGCTTCGACCTGGTGCTCTGCGACCTGAAGATGCCGATCAGGAACGGGCTTGAACTGTTTCGAACGACGCGTAACGAACCGGTAGCGCCGCTCTTTATCTTCATAACCGCCTTTGGCCTGGTGGAAGAAGCGGTAACTGCCATCAAAGAAGGAGCCTTTGACTTTCTCTCCAAACCGCTAAAGGACCCGGCCAGCTTACTTGCAACCGTAGGGCGGGCATTGGAGCAGGTGGAACTCGAACGCATGTCGGTTTCATTGCAGGAAACCGAACAGGCCGGCTTGCCGCCCGAGGGTTTGATTTTTGCCGGACAGGCCATGGAGATGGTCAGAAAATTAGTGCAGGATGTGGCCCGTACGCCGGCAACCGTGCTGCTGCATGGCGAAAGCGGCACCGGCAAGGAATTGATCGCCCGGATGATTCATCTGGCAAGCCCACGCAAAACAGGACCATTTGTGCCACTCAACTGCGCTGCCATCCCGGAGAATCTGCTGGAGAGCGAATTGTTCGGTCACGAGCGCGGTGCCTTTACCGGAGCGGCTCAAGCGAGGCGGGGCAAGTTTGAACTGGCACAGGGTGGAACAATCTTTCTGGACGAGATCGGCGAAATGCCACAACTGTTACAGGCAAAACTGCTACGGGTTCTGCAGGAGCGGACATTTGAACGTCTGGGTGGATCACTGCACATCAAGGCAGACGTGCGAGTGGTTGCCGCCTCCAACCGCGATCTCGCCCGGGAGGTTGCCGGAAAGCACTTTCGTGAAGACCTTTTTTACCGGCTGAATGTGTTTCCGATTACGCTGCCGCCACTCCGCGAGCGAGCTGATGCCATCCCACACCTTGTTCGGCATTTTTGTGCACGTTTTTCTGCTGCCGCAGGTGCCCGCCGGCCCATCGGTATTACATCTGAGGCCATGTCGCTTTTGCAGAAATATAGCTGGCCCGGCAATGTCCGGGAACTGCAGAACATCATAGAGCGTGGTGTCATCCTCGCGCGGGGAGAGATCACACCCGGCGAGCTGCCAGCGGAACTGCTTGAGCCCCCCTCCGATATTGAAGCTCGAGAAGGGATTCTCAAGCATCGAGAGAAAGGGACTATCTTGAAGACGCTGCAGCAGTTTCGGGGGAACCGACGACAGACGGCTGAATACCTCGGTATCTCACTTCGGACATTGCAGTATCGCCTGAAAGAACTTGATCTACTGGTTAAGGAAGAACCTTAGCGAGGCTTACTCAAAAAGGAGAAAAGGAACAATTTATGGAAGAGCGCCCGTTTATCAACCGCATCCTGATATCACTGGTCACCGCCTTAAGTTTTGTGGCCATGTCACTTTCCGGTATTGCCGCATTCATTGTTCCACAGGGTCGCGTTGCCTTCTGGACTAACTGGACCTTTCTGGAGCTCTCAAAGACCCAGTGGGGTAATATCCACATCACTACCAGCGTACTGTTTCTAATCGCCGGCGTCTGGCACACCTGGTACAACTGGGCGTCACTGATGCAATATCTGCGTGGTATTCCCGGCCGCATGACCGCCACCTGGCGCGATCTGGCAATCGCCACTCTGATAACGCTCTTTTTTACGGTTGGCGCCGTGACAAAAACGCCACCGCTCAATTATATCCTTTCGTTCAACAACTGGATCAAGGAAAGCTGGGTCAAAACACCGGCGGACGACCCACCCTTCGGTCATGCCGAATTGCTTTCGCTCAAGGGGTTTTGCAAAAAGATGTATATCGATAACGGGGAGGCACTCCGGGAGCTTCGTCAGGCCGGGGTGAGCGTTTCCGATGAAAACAGTACTGTCGAGCAAATCGCCCGCACGAATTGTATGACACCAGCCCAAATATACCAGTTCATCAAGAAACTGGAACACCCCGAATCTATTATTATACCTGTTGTACCACCCGCGGCTCCTGTTGCTATTTCCGGGCTGCGCCCTGTGAAGGCGGCAGCAGCCGGACAGAAAGCTATTCCACAGTCAGATGCAGCCCCGGAACCACCCCGTTACACCAGTGACATGGTTGTGGAAAAATTTGAGGGCAAGGGGATTGGTAAAAAATCACTGAACGCGATCTGCCAGAATCTGCACCTAAATTGCGCCAAGGTTCAACAAAAAATGGAATCTAAAAAAATGCTACCAAAGGATAATGAAAGCTTGAAAGATGCCGCCACGCGACTGGAGGTCGTACCGATCGAACTTCTCAAGGTTATTCTGGTCGGAGAACCAATCTGAGCACAAGATTGTTACCGTACAACGATCAGCTTTTGCCATAACAGACATTCAAACTACTATTCCGAGTTGTAAAAAGCCACTCATCCCCACGAGGACGGGTGGCTTTTTACTAACGCGGCGTAACTACTTCACGCAGGTGCCTGATGTAGACATATTTAATTGCACATATCTGCACAATATTTACGTCCTGTTTCAATATTTTTTCAAAATCCTACCGCTAAAAACGTGCTAGCCATCTCACAATACAAATATATTGACATTCGAATTATTGAATAGTATTTTGTGCATTGTCACAAAACAACATGGAGGTAGACAATGAAAGTTTGTTTTCCGGTAATCGAGAATCGCGGTCTTGCAAGTCAGGTGTTCAACCATTTCGGCTCAGCCCCGGAATTCGTGATTGTAGATATGATCACCAGCGCATTTGAGTCTGTCAGCAACAGCGACAAGGTTCATGAACATGGCGCATGCAATCCGGTTGCCGGTCTTGGTGGGCGTCACGTTGATGCAATTATTGTGGGCGGTATCGGCGGTGGTGCACTACACAAACTGAATGCAGCCGGTATAAGGGCATTTCAGTCTCAAGGTGGAACAATCTCCGAGAATATTGACCAACTGAAGGTCGGCACACTTCAGGAATACCTGCCGGGTCATACCTGCGGTGGTCACGGCCATACCCATAGCTGTTCACATTAATCATGGCGCGACCACGCAAACCGAGAATTTGCAGTTGTCCGCACCGGGTGGGTTACTCCGACGTTTTTAAACCGGCAGGCACACCATTGAAGGAACTGGACATTATCCAGCTTGCCCATGACGAACTGGAAGCGTTGCATCTGTGTGATGGGAAAGAACTAAACCAGATAGAGGCGGGCATCCACATGGGGGTGTCGCGCGGCACGGTTCAACGACTTCTGGCCAGTGCCCGCTACAAGGTAGCCCAAGCGCTTGTCGGGCACAATGCGCTGGCGATTACCGGCACCATCCAGGAAAAAGAAGAGATCACCGGTTCAATAGAAAACACCGTTAACATGTAGTCTGATTGTTCAAAAGGAATCGCTTGATGAGTGAGCTTTATTCGGCAAAGGTATTGGATCACTTCCACAATCCGCGTAACATTGGATCTCTGGAAGAAGCCAACGTTGTGGTTCAGGCTGGCGACCCAAGTTGTGGCGATGCTCTCGTCTTTTTTATCAAGATCGAAAATGACATCATTCGCGACATCAAGTTTCTTATCAAAGGATGTGGAGCAGCCATAGCAACCACTTCGATAGCCACGGAGTTGGTCATGGGCAAGCCCCTTGACGAAGTCCTGACCCTTAATGACCAAATAATAGCCGCAGCCCTGGATGGTCTGCCGGAAGAAAAAATGCACTGTTCAAACATGGCCGCCTCGGCCCTGCACGCTGCGGTAAAGCAGTATCGGTCAACTATTGCCGGAGAAACACCCGCGTTAGGATAAATACCGCCACCTTATTTCAGCTGTAGGAGCGGAACCAGCATCGAGTTTTTTCGGCAAACTCTAATGGTGAAAATCACTCTGGCATCAAAAAAACAGGAGAAAATATGAAGCCAATTCGTTTAATGTCCATGACGTTCCTACTGCTCTGTATGTATGGCGCTGTATCGGCAGTTGCTGCCACTGACCATGCGACACTTGTCAAGGGCCCCTTCAAAACCGGAGAACAGGTCACTCATGCGTGCCTCCAATGCCACCAAAAGCAGGCCAACG
>JAYTVV010000264.1:0-5520 GCA_043743795.1 Geobacteraceae bacterium | reverse complement strand
AAAGAACAGGAAAAGGAACTGAATTACGAAATTGAAGAGGCGGCCTAACTGAAAAAGAAGCACTGCTAAGAAAAAAGCGAAAAATTCTTTACACTACCTGAAAAAGATCGACATTGCAACAATAGAAGCGGCGCGCCGAGGTAATGGGGTCTGCAAAGAGTGCTTGAATGAGGATTTTGATTCTTGCGTGTGCCCTGCACCTGAAAGCTAGTCAACAACGCCTCTTCAAGTCCCGGTTAGTCAAGGGAGGCCTGTATTTCAAGACCCCACAGGTTTCCTTTGGACGTCTGTTGAATTAGGTAAACTGTCCCCGGAATTCCCCGCGTGTTAGATGCCTTTTAGCATTGTCTTTGAACTTGCTATGACTGTCGCTAGAGGCTCCTCTATCTTTTTAATAAGGTTTCCTGCAAATAATTTGAGATCCCCTTCGGCTAGATGGTCGGGACGAATGACTTTTCTTATCCATCTATCGTAGTAGAATGCGACCTGAAGCGCCTTGTCGAAGCTTGGGACTGGTGCAGTAAAGCCAATTTCAGTGTGTGCAACAAACTTGTTTCTGAAATCCGTAATTTCATTCCAGTAGCCTTTAAATTCTTCTGAAGATATTCCGCACGTTGCGCTGAGCCCTTTAAGAAAGCTGTCTTTAAGCTCGTTTTGCTCATCTAAATTCAACCTTTTCCAGTGGATGTCGTTGCACCCGTCCGATCCGAATACTTTGCACCAGTTAATAGTCGCTTGGAGTAGGTGTGCATCAATAGTATGTGTCCAGAATTCAGACAGAAAATCAGCGCTGGAATATCCATTATGTAGGCAGCGGTAGTACGTCAAGTGATATACAAAACCTTTGACGATTGGAAATTGATTAACAAAGATTTCCTGACTGTATTTCATGTTACTTTTTCCTTTATCATCTAACGGCTATGAGTGTGACCGGCGCGGCAGATTTTCCGCCGCGTCCGAGTCCACACGAGAGTTGGGACATCCCTTTTCCTCAAATGTGAATATGTGAAGGGCGTCCCCTGCGGATTCCTGTTATGCAATTAATAAATCGTCCTCATCGAGTAATATTTCTGTTGGTACCTTGAAGATATATCTAGTGGTTTCGCTTTCAAGAATTTTAGTTACTGCGTCGATATGATCTTTAGTTATCAATTCGCCCTCCTTCGGAAACCCATTTGAAAGAGCAATATCAATGATTTGTTCAAATGATTTATTGTGTGCTTCATCGAAATACAGTTCGATCATTTCACCAAATTTAATTTTCATTATTGGGAAATAGTCAGCTGCATGAAGCGGGTAGTTTTGGGGGATGCTAGGGTCAAAAGAAGGTACACTTAAGCTTTTTAGAATTTCGGTTTTTCGTAATCGAGGGTCAATTTTTGCTCCATATGAGAAATCATCCCCCGTGAA
Source organism: Geobacteraceae bacterium (assembly GCA_043743795.1). GTDB lineage: Bacteria > Desulfobacterota > Desulfuromonadia > Geobacterales > Pseudopelobacteraceae > JACRCG01. The sequence goes on along the minus strand of JAYTVV010000264.1, from coordinate 4,110 downwards.
GTCATTTTTCAATACAGCAGAGAAGCAAATATGTCCAAAAACAACTAATGAACCAAAAACTAGATTCTTCTGCGCGGAACCGGAAACTAACAAATAGTGAGAAATATCTCGTGGTTCAATAAAAATGGGATGTGGATTTTTAAAATCCAAACTTGCGAATGTTTCTCCATTTTTACGATTATGTCTTAAGTGTTCCTTAAGGGGTATAAAGTCGCTTGGCTCAAGCCCATGATCAATCCCCAGATTTCTTTTAATGTAAAACAAAAAGTTATATAAATTTTTAAGTACCGCTTTTTCAGCAACTTCACCCCCAAAACATAAATTAAAGCCCAGTGCCTGTTGCAGGAACGACTTGCAGGACTTTGCACTCCCTAACGAGACACCATCATCTTTGAACTGATTTTTTATGTGATTCAGTTGTTCACTGGCCTTTTCAATGTTAGGCGAGCTGACTGATATTACAAGTTTACCATCCTCATTAACTAACTGCTCCCTTATTGATTTTGCAAAGATTGGAGTTCCACCTGGACCTAAATGCAGTGGACAACCATCAATCTCGGCAACATTTCTCAATGTTGGTGGTGGAGAATTTCTGTCACCCCAAATATTGAATAGATTTCTAAATAATGAAAACTGATCAACAAACTGGCTGTCTATATTTCCTGATTCTTTTCTGGAAAAGTAATTATTGCAATCAGGGCAGAGAAGTAGTTTTGACGACATCTTTGAACCGAGTGCTGATTGAAGTACATGTTCATTCGATTTATTCAATTCCGACGAATCACAATAAATACAATTCATAACTCTCCTTTTCGCGACCAACAGGGCCGGCCATGACCCGCCCGCCCAGTTTTTTCGGGCGGTCGGCGTCCATGGACGTGGTTAGCGCTTCTCAGATTTGTTTGCATTTGAGCATTGTCTTGCCAAGGCACCCACGAACCCTGAAATCTACCTGTGGAGTACGCTTCATATGGACTTCATAGGGGTAAGTTGTCCAGTAGTCTGTTTTCTTGATTTCTATTTCATTCCACGGAACGAATAAAGCGTGCCTCCGCAAACCGAATGGCAAGAATCTCATCGTTTTCACATAAATTCCTTCTTCTGTGAAAACATAGGTCAGGCAGGCAACAAAACGCGCTCCATCAATCAGAGCGCTTTGGAAGCGTAACGACTTACCTTTGTCTTTTAGTTCTGCCCCGTAGGCAGATTGAAGGGGTACCCAAGGATCAAATTCAGAGAAGATGCCCATCGTTTTTCATTTCCTTCATTGCGCTAACTCATATTTGACCGGAATACGGTCATCTTCCATCCAAAAACGACTCTATTAAATTAGCATCAGAACAATATTTACATAAGTATTTAATAAATATATATTTATCTCACTAAATAATGTTCTATAGCTCCTGTTGACCTGAATACGGTCAATACTCCATGACGTACTCCTGTCTTATCGTTCAGTGGCCAATGATCCGTAGTGAGCATAAAAATTCTCAAATAAGTCCGCACTATATAACTCCAGAATGATCCCTGTCAAAGGAGAATGCATGATCACCATTCCAAATGAACTCACCGGCGAACTGGTGCAGATCCGCAAGAAGCAGGTGCGGGAGCAGATTTACCAGAATGAGCTGGATGTAAAACTGTAACAGATCAATCAATAGTGGAAAGATGGAGGCCAAGGGATGCATACCCCTTGGCCTTTTTGTCTAGCACCGGCCGTCAGATCAACTCTTCTGAGCCGCCAGATATCTTCTGATACGAGCCTCCTCTGCAGCCCGGTATTTGGGCACTCTCCTGGACAGCCTCTGCGAGTGCGTGCCGGAGTGCCGCGGAATCGAGGTCCTTGCAGTAAGCGGGCGTTCCGGCCTGCTGACGCCAGGAGTTGTCCAGATCGCCGCTATCGACCGGGTCGAAACCAAGGTCGTCGATCAGACGCAGCAGTTTTGCCTTGCCAGCCACTGAATCTCCAAAGACAGAGAGCGCAATACGTCCTGGCGCTCCTTTCGCCGCCCCCTTCTCAAGCAGGCTCTTGGCGAAGATGGTATTGAACGTCTTGATCACGGGACGTCCGATCTGCTGCGCGACCCACCGGCTGTCCGGCATACCCCGATCAATCGCCTCGATGCGGCCATCGCGAAGCTCCGGATGGTAGTTGCCGGTATCGACCACGATGACGTCGGATGAAACGTCCGCAAACACCCCTTGCGGAAGATCGACCATGGCCTTGGTCGGAATCGCAATGATCACGATTTCTCCGGAGTTATCTGCAGAGGAGCATTACCATGACCAAGACAAGCGCATCTCACACCATTGACACACTCGACTCGATTATCAAAGCCTGTGAAGAGATCCGGGCGGTCCTTCATGAACAGGTCGAGAAGGCCAGCAACCCCACCTATCTGGCTGACTTTCAACGGGACATCGTCACGCTCGACAATCTGAAGCTCATTATCGTGACCGTGGCGGAAGATTTCCGCAACGAAACCGTCGGAGCCAGTACGGAGCTGCTGCTGCGGATCGCCGCCAATGATTTCAAGCAGAAACTTGCAATCATCCCGGAAAAGAAAACGTTGCGCAGAGAGATCGAGCGGCTTCTGAAAGAGGTCCACAAGGATGTTGTCAGGCTCAAGATGACCACGCCCGGCGGGGGCAGGGTTTAAAGAGTGCGGCGTATCAGGAAGAAACCGGCTCGTGAACAGTTTATCCAGAACGAGCGGAATGTGAAGCGGCCATAAACAAGACTGTCTGAGACACAAGGCCACGGGGATATGTCCCGTGGCCTCTTTTTACAGCAACTTCTGCCCTTTAACTGTGACTGCCCCACCGTTACCCGCTGGTGGCAAGCTCCGCCAGGATCTCCTGCAAGTGCTCGATGTGAGACTGGATGTGGAACTCGCCCAGGCCATTGATCATCCCGGCCAGCGTGGGGTATTCGCCGAGCGCGGTTTCTTTCAGTTCCGGAATATGCGCCATCCGTGCCAGTTGCGCGTCGTTCAACCCCTCGACCAAACCGGCCACCTGCTCATAGTTCGCCTCGCATGCCGCCAGCAGCTCGCTAAAGCTCATGGCGGCCCGCTTGTCGGTATAGAACGGATTGCCGGCATTGAGTTCGAGCCGCGGAGTATCGCTGTCGATAAAGGCCTTGAGAAACGCCGTGTGCCCTGTCTCCTCGGGACCGCACAGGTGGGAAATAATCATCCTAGGTGACCACCGGTCACCAGGGGCACGCGCAGCCAGGTTCTCGTCCACCTCCCGGCAGGCCTCTTTCAGCTCGGCTGCTTTACGCCGGATCATGCCGGCCAATTCTATGCTGTGTGAAGTTGTCACGACGACACCTCCTGACAAGAGTCATTACTTTGGTTTATTATGCACTTTTTGCCCCCACTTTGGCGACAGAGGATTTAATTCCCGGACGGCAAGAAGGCGGTCGCCTGTCCGCTTTGTGACTTCATCATACTGGCCCCGAGTTTCGCGATAAATGTTACAATACAAACACAGAATGCAGCATCAGGAGGCAGCATATGAACCGCTACAGCATTCGTCACGAAGTTGGGATCAAGGCAACTCCGCATGGACCTGCTGGAAAAAGGCCAGGGCCAGGCGGCACCCAACGACGTGGCAGTCAACCACGACTGATTCCGGTTGCGATTGAATCTGTTTCTGGCGGGCTTTCCTGTTGGCGAGGAGTGTTGCATTTATCACTAAAGAGACTAAAATGATCCTATGAATGTAATACTCGGAACGTACCAGAGCGATGAAAGAGAGGAGGCACGGTTATGACAACCACAATCAAGCCGATCCCTGGCGGATACCACACGGCAACGCCTTATCTTGTTATTAAGAATGCTGCAAAAGCGATTGAATTCTACAAGGAGGCCTTTGAAGCCAGGGAGTTTGTCCGTTTGAATACACCTGATGGCAACTTAATGCATGCGGAAATAAGGATTGGCGATTCGCCGATTATGCTGTGCGATGAATGTCCCGATTGGAATGCCCTCAGCCCGCAGACAATAGGCGGCACTTCAGTATCGATTATGCTTTACCTGGAAGATGTGGATACGGTTGTTAACCGGGCGGTTGCTGCCGGAGCACAGCTACTGATGCCGGTGG
>JAYTVV010000263.1:0-2623 GCA_043743795.1 Geobacteraceae bacterium | reverse complement strand
GTTTTGCCAGATACGTCCGGATTGATTCAATTTACGGTTAAGGTATTGGGTGTACACTTGGTTGGTTAAGCCGATCCCCCGTGCGAGTGAGGTTTCAGTCTCCGGCACGGCAAGCAAATGGATATGGTTATTCATCAGGCAATAGGCCCATATTTTAAAGTGGTGTTTTTCAGCATATACGGCCAGCAGTTTCAAGTATGTCAGGCGGTCTTCGTCGTCGAAAAAGACTACAGCGCGATTATTACCACGTTGCGTGATGTGATGGGGATACTCGGTAGCTATGACGCGTGCGATTCTTGGCATGGTTTGAATGATAAAGCAAAAACAGACCCAAAGCAACTCAATAAATAGGGAGTGTCCCTATTTATTTCCTATTTATTTCAGCCAAAATGAATCCGATTATGAGTAACTGAAGGAGATACATCATGAGAAACCTCGCTTCTCGTGAATCCTTGGGCAGTCTGCTTTCGCCTTTTTCTGCTTTTTCCTGAATTTTGAAATAAAAACTGCCAATTGGCTCGTTTTCGCCAGGAGTAATTCAGCACACTCCCCAATTACCCCATATTTTTCGCAAAAGATGGAAAACAGGAACATCCCACGACTCAATTCAAAGCACTGTTTCAACATGAACAACAAGAGCGGTAATCTTCTCAACCACCTCTTCCCGTTCAGGGAAACCGCAATCATCGCCGGCATCATCATATCTGAAATGTACAGCAAATATTGTAAAATCAGGTAGATCAGAAAAAGCGGAGCAATCAACTCCCAAAATTTTCAGGGAATTCAGCAGCAGTCCAAGGTCGTGAGTGAATCCATAGCTTCCGCCAAGCGCTGCTATCCAGGCTTTTAAAGCTTTTTCCGCTGTTTGCTGGGCTTGGAAACCGAATATTTCGTACGCAAAAACTTCTGAATCCAGCATTCCGCCAAGCGCTTTCAGATCACGTTTGGCAATATTCAGCATTTGTTGGGCATGTTCATGGTCGAGCATACAAATCTCTCCCTTCCCGCAATGCATGAGAAATCACATGATTTAAAGAGTTGCGCCAGTGATTTACTTCATCAACCGAATAGACAAGAACATCCTTTGCCACTTCAAAACCTGCGAGCGCACGGTTAATGCGGCTGGCCTCGCGAAAACGGCTTCTTCCAGCGCCAAACGGAGCATCTTCAATGACCAACAGATCAATATCTGACGCATTGTGCAACTCCCCGCGAGCAGCAGATCCAAAAAGAATAATCCGTGCCGGGTTTACCTCCTTGACGATGCATGCTGCCATTTCGTTAATTATAGTGTCATTTATTGTCGCCATTTTCCCTCGCATGTTTCTAAACAATTCTGAACGCTCCCCGTTTGTTTTTACAGGCCCAGCTTCAAATAACCATAAAACTTCATCTCTTCAAGCATGGCACCACCCACAAACATAGCGTTACTACGTCAGCTCGGGGAATATACGCATACATTTGAAAAAGTGTAAATTAGAATTTTCAATGAAACAAGGAAGTGCAGCCTGGAGTAACCGGCTCGGTTGGAAATCTGACAGACTTATACAGCAACAGCTTTACGCGCGACCAGACTGCCATAGGCTATGGAGCCAAAGAAACAGCCATTTGCCACCCTCCGGCGCCCCTCCCCTCCGATAGGAAACGACAACACATCACGTTCCGGACGGCTTTACTTCCACCTGTTCCATTATACGGGCACAGACTTCTTCCTGCGTCAGCCCGACGCAGTTGACCACAATATCCGCGTACTTCATGTACAGGGCATATCGCTCAAGAAACATTTCGGCAAAATCCTGATCGGCTCTTTTTGCCAGTCCCCGGGTACGGAAGTTGTGAATCCGTGCTTCCAGCGTGGCGATATCCACATCGAGAAAGACGGCACGGCCGCCGGCTTTTAGATGCTCCATGGCACACTCACTGTACACGGCACTGCCGCCGGTGGCGATGACGCAGTTGCGGACCGCAAGCCGCTGCAGGACATCTCCCTCAACCTCCCGGAGGGCGATGTAGCCATCAGTATCAACAATATCCTGCAGCGTCCGGCGCTGCGATGTCTGGATGAGCAGATCTGTATCGACAAAGTCACGCGATGTCAGCTTCGCCAGAATAACGCCAACGGTACTTTTGCCGGCTCCCGGCATACCGATCAATATCAGATTCATATTAGCAAGCTCCACTATTTGCCTATAGTTCCTACGCCGTTGCGCCCACATCTTCAAGCTGCAGCTCCTTGATCGCCATTTCCCGCATCTTGAATTTCTGGATCTTGCCACTGGCGGTCATCGGGTAGCCTTCGACAAAGGTGACGTATTTCGGAATTTTATAGTTGGCAATTTTGTCACGACAGAAGTCTCTTACTTCGTCTTCACTCATCGCCTGCCCTTTTTTAAGGATGATGGCAGCCATGACCTGTTCGCCGTATTTTTTATCCGGGACGCCGTAGACCTGAATATCCGAGACTTTGGGGTGGGTGTAGAGGAATTCTTCGATCTCGCGGGGGTAGATGTTTTCGCCGCCCCGAATGATCATGTTTTTGATTCTGCCGGTGATTTTGCAGTAGCCGTTTTCGTCCATTATGGCAAGGTCACCGGTGTGCAGCCAGCCTTCTGTGTCGATGGCC
>JAYTVV010000262.1:0-4272 GCA_043743795.1 Geobacteraceae bacterium | reverse complement strand
CACGTTGCCCATTACAATCCTGCTTGTAGATGACCACTCCATTGTACGTGACGGGCTCAAGGCCGTACTCGAATCCCATGACGATTTTCGGGTAATAGGCGAGGCCGGAAATGGCTGCGCTGCGGTGGAACAAGCCATCGCGTTACAACCGGAAATTGTCCTGATGGATGTTGCCATGCCGGAATTGAACGGGATCGAAGCGACGCGAATCATTTCCGGGCAGGTACCGGCTGCGAAAATTATCATGCTTTCAATGCATCATGCCCGCGAACACATCTATCACGCCATGCGAGTCGGCGCCCATGGATACCTGTTCAAGGAATCAGCCGGTAATGATGTGGTACAGGCGATCAGGGCCGTAATGAAGGGACAGCATTTTTTCTGCAGCGGGGCCAGACGCTGTCTGGATGACCTGGCTGGTGACTACAGTATTGCGCCCAAAAGTCCGCTTGAAAGCCTCAGTATTCGCGAACATGAGGTTATGCAGCATGTCGTTGAAGGAAAAACCAGCGCTGAAATTGCCCTGCTCCTCTCCCTTTCACCAAAAACAGTCGAAACCTATCGCAGTCGATTGATGCTGAAGCTGGGTCTTAAAAACATCCCCGAACTGGTCAGGTATGCGCTAGTACAAGGGATAACACCCGCTTCATAATGTTTAGCATACTACCATCCACATTAAGGTTTCCATATAGACATCGTTACTGTTTTGTAGTAGAAAATGCTAAGCTATTACTTTTAATTGGAGCCATACGTTATGGCCAGCGAACCAAAAATGATACCTGTACAATCGTTTATGTAACTGCCAAATTTGGGTAAACTAACCCACAGGAAAGATATTTCAGGTTGTCACAGAATTGAAGGGCAGTGAATTAAAATTCAAATTTGAATGGGGGGGCGCCGTGGATATGCACAGCATCAAGAACAAGGTTAATCTGTCTGTAGCACTTGTAGCCATGACACTTGTCGTAATGTCCCTGTTTTCTTTGTATGTCATTAAGCAGATGGCTGAATTTAAAGGTGATATTTCCGAATACAGTGCCCACCAGAAAAAAGCGAGACTTTCCTATAGTCTTCAGGTTGATGTGACAAACCTGTGGCAGTTTTTTACCGACTCTTCCCTGACAAAGGACATGACCGTTGTTGAAAAAGAAGCTAAGCCGGTTTATGAAAACGCCCTGAAAACTATCGGTATTTTGTTGGAAAAAAACAGCAAAGATGCTGAACATGTGAAAAGACTCTCGGCAATCAGAGAACGTCTCGGCACGGTGTGGGAAATAGGCAACCGTATGGTAATCGCATACAACGCTGACTGGAATGCCGGCAATGCTGTTATGAATGAATATGACAAGGCGTGTGACAGCCTGATCAAAACCGTTGGTGCCTATGTGGAAGAAGAAAATAAAAAATCCGACACAGCAGTCGATGAAATGTTTGAGATGTCATCGACCTCCACTAAAATCACGACAATAGCTGCTGCAGTAATTGTCGTGATCTGTTGCGTGCTTTTCCTGATAATGATGTTGTTGCGTAGAAGTGTTCTGCCATTACCAAAATTGGCAGAGAATGTTGCATTGATTGCCTCTGGCAACCTTCAGGTTGAGATTGCAGCATCCGGGAAGGATGAAGTTGCACAGTTGTCATTCAGTATCAAGAATATGACGGAAAAATTGCGGAGCATTCTCACCCAGATTTCACAGACATCTACTCAAGTCGCTTCAGCAGCCAACCAACTGAATTCAACTGCCGAACAAATAGCCACCGGAGCTGAAGAGGTTGCCGCTCAGTCGGCAACTGTAGCCACAGCCGGTGAAGAGATGGCAGCCACTTCCGGTGACATCGCCCAGAACTGCCAGATGGCGGCAGAAGGGGCACAGCGGGCAACACAATCAGCTCAAAACGGTTCAGGGGTTGTGGAAAATACCGTGGCGGTCATGGGGCAGATTGCTGATAAAGTTCAGGAGACCGCCAGAACGGTTGAGAGTCTGGGAGCACGTTCTGACCAGATCGGCAATATTATCGGCACCATTGAAGATATTGCCGACCAGACCAACCTGCTTGCCCTTAACGCTGCCATTGAAGCGGCAAGAGCTGGTGAACAGGGCAGGGGCTTTGCCGTCGTGGCAGATGAAGTCCGTGCTCTGGCTGAACGGACTACCCGTGCCACTAAAGAGATTAGCGAAATGATAAAGTCGATACAGAAAGAGACCAGAAGTGCTGTTATTGTCATGGAGCAGGGTGTGCAACAGGTTGAAGCGGGTACAGTTGAAGCGGCAAAATCGGGCGAGGCCTTGCGCGATATCCTGGAACAGATCAACTCCGTGGCCATGCAGGTCAATCAGATTGCCACTGCTGCTGAACAACAGACTGCAACAACCAGTGAAATTTCCAGTAATATGCATCAAATTACCGAAGTCGTTGAGCAGACGTCACAAGGGGCACATGAATCCGCCACAGCGGCGGCACAACTGAATGGCAATGCGGAGGAGCTGCAGCGGCTGGTGCAACAGTTCCAGTTGTAGACGGATCAGGATCAGAGTTGATCAGCCAAATACATGCCGGGCACCGGACGACTCTGGTTACATACGGCTATACGGTACTGCTCGCTGTTGATCTCTCGAAAGTCTTACCCGCCATGAACGCGAGGTGCTCCAACTCGTTGTTGAAGGAAAAAACAGTGCTGAAAGAGCGGTAATCCTGACCCTTTCTCCCAAGAGTGTCGAAACCTATCGCAGCAGACTGATGACAAAACTGGGGATCACACATATTCCCGCCTTGGTAAAATTCGCCCTGCAGCACAACATTACTCCCCTCCCCCTGAATTTATCTCCTATCAAGTTTTCCCGACAGACAAGGTCCCCCCGGACAAACTATTGTCTTTTTATGTGACTGCAGCCCGAGGTATCGCCCGACAGCGGAGAGAACCGTATGGAAAATTGGCCTCACAGCGAAAAGCTTCAATACCGTGTGATGTTGGCCTGTACAGCGGGTGTGGTTCTGCTCGCGCTGTTTGCCCTGTTTTGCTGGAGATTTGATCTCCGGACACTTGCCGCAATGGGCCGCGACTATGTGCCGATGGCGCCAAGTACGGCCTGTATGTTGCTGCTGCTCGGCAGCGCGCTCTTCATGTCCCGGCGCCTGCCGTCGAATCCGTTTGCTGTGCGTTTCGCCTATCTGAGCATTTTCTGCACGATATTGATGGGGCTTGTCGTGGTGCTTCAAGGTTGGCTTGGATCAGAACCGTCGCTGGAGCGTTGGTTGACTCCCTCCTCGATACGAGCAGCAGGGGCTCCTGTGGGTCGCATGTCGCTTGTGACGGCGGGGGTCTTTTTGGCCAGTTCCCTGGCACTTTTGGGCGAGCTTGCTCCCCTTGGGAAGCGCCGGTCGTGGCGGCAGTACTCCGCGCTGTGTGCCCTGATAAGCCTTACGGCCAGCCTGATTGTCCTGTTCAGCTATATCATCGATGCTCCATTACTTTACGGTGGACAGGTCATCCCCATGGCCCTGCCGACATCGATCGCATTCAGTCTGTTGGGTACCGTTCTTCTGTTGAACGCCGGCAACGACAGCTGGCCGCTCGCGCTGTTTGTTCCGGACTCCGCCGTAACGCCGCCTTCGAGCTGTCGCAGCGTCGTCAGAGGCCCCCTGGCGCCTTTCTTGTTGCTCACACTTGCAATTGCAACTGCCGGAGGCCTGCATCTGAAAAAACAGATGACGCAATTCCGGCAGGCCGCCCAGAATGAACTCTCGGCGATTGCAGAACTGAAGAGCGCCCAGATCGCCAGATGGTATGGCGAGCGCCGTGATGACGCTGAAGTGTTGTTCCACAATCCCCTGATCCAGTCCCGGCTTTTCACCTATCTGAATGGCTCCGCAGACACCCGGTTGACGGGCGACATACAGGCATGGCTGGACTATCGGCAAACCAAGGGGGTCCGGCGGCTGGTGCTGTTTGATGCCACGGGGGCGCTACGGCTCCGGGCGCCGTCGGATAACCCGCTGCCGCGCCACGACTACCGCAACGAGATACGAACCATCATGACGTCCAGAACTGTCCTGATAACGGATCTGCATCGGGATGTCGGCGGCCCTGCTGATGTACCACCGGAAATCTCCCTCAACATCTGGATTCCTGTCGGGATCGACAGGGAATCCGGTGGTCAGGCCACGGGCGCACTCCTGCTGCAGATTGATCCGCACCGTTTCCTCTACCCGCTGATTCAGTCCTGGCCCACCATCAGCAGTTCGGCGGAGACGCTGCTGGTGAGGAGGGAA
>JAYTVV010000261.1:0-10312 GCA_043743795.1 Geobacteraceae bacterium | reverse complement strand
CAACTGCACCATGTTGGTTGAGGAGCCGCCGGAGCTGTTCGGCGCAGACGTGGCCGCCCTGCAGGCTGAAATGGGTCTCCGGATCCTGGGAGGGTGCTGCGGCACCGACGATCGCCATATTGACATCCTGGCGCGGTATCTCGCCGCCCGGACAAAAAGCTGACATTCAGGGCTGCACGACAAAATAACCGGTATCAACCACAAAGAGAGTATCCATGACCACAACGGCTTTTTCCTCGCTCCATGTAAAACCCCCCATGCTCAAAAACCTCGTTTCACTCGGATATGCCGAAATGACGCCCATTCAGGCCCACACCCTGCCGCTGATTCTCGCCGGAAAGGACGTGATCGCCAAGGCAAAGACCGGCAGCGGCAAGACCGCCGCCTTCGGTATCGGCCTGCTGACGCATCTTGAAGTAACCTCATCACGTGTGCAGGCCCTCGTGCTCTGCCCCACCCGCGAACTGGCCGACCAGGTCAGTAAAGAGCTGCGCCGTCTGGCCCGTTTTACCGAAAACATTAAGATCCTGACCCTCTGCGGCGGCGTACCATTCGGGCCTCAGCTCGGATCGCTGGAGCATGGCGCACACGTAGTAGTCGGCACGCCCGGACGTCTTCTCGATCATCTGCGCCGGGGCAGCCTTGAGTTAAACTCCCTGCAAACGCTTGTCCTCGATGAAGCCGATCGCATGCTCGATATGGGCTTTCAGGAAGATATCAGTACCTTGGTCGCCGCCACTCCGCTCAAAAAGCAGACACTGCTCTTCTCTGCCACCTACCCTGCTGAAATCACAGAGCTCAGCAGGACTTTTCAACGCGAGCCGGTTGAGGTCAGTGTCGATGAAACCCATGAAGATGGCGCAATCGAACAGATTCTCTACGAAGTGGATCCGGAGGAACGAACCGCGGCGGTCGCCCGCATCCTCAAACACTATCGCCCGGAATCAACGCTGGTTTTCTGCAACACCAAAGTGGAGTGCCAAGAGGTGGCCACGAGCCTGACCAGGGAAGGTTTTTCGGCGCTATCGATCCATGGAGATCTTGAGCAAAGAGAGCGCGATCGCGTACTTACCCTCTTTGCGAACAAAAGTGCGTCGGTACTGGTGGCAACAGATGTAGCCGCGCGGGGCCTCGACATCAAAGAGCTTGCAGCAGTTATTAATTACGAACTGCCCCGTAACCCGGAAATTCATACCCACCGCATTGGTCGTACCGGGCGCGCCGGAGAACAGGGTCTGGCACTGAGCCTGGTAACCGCGCATGAAACCCGACGAGTACAGGCGATTGAAAACAGTCTCGGCGGCAATATCACCCGGGAGAATGTTTCATCGCTGACGATGGCACCAGGCATGCCCGTCGTGCCCCCCATGAAGACGCTTTGCATTGATGGCGGCCGTAAAAACAAGCTGCGTCCTGGCGATATCCTTGGCAGCCTGACCGGAGAGGGGGAAATAGCAGGAAGTGAGGTTGGCAAGATCGATGTATTTGATACCCACACCTACGTGGCGATCGTACGCTCAAGCGCCAGTCAGGCTCTGGCCTGTCTGGGTAGAAACAAAATCAAGGGACGCTTTTATAAAGTGCGAAACGTGGAAAGTTGAGAGTGAATGTACGGTAAACATCCCTATCCGGAGAAATTTTCACTCTGACATTTTGTAGCGAAAAATGTAGACCGCAGCCACGAAGGTCAGCAAAGCAGACAGCGTAACCTGTATTACTGCCGATGACTGCAACTCTCCGGCAACCAAGGCCCGGCGGGCTCCTTCAAAAAGAGCGGTAGTCGGCAGCGCCCGCACCCAAGGAATAACTGACGGAGGATAGGAAGAGAGCGGAAAGAACAAACCGGACATAAAAATAAGCGGCATAACCAAGACCGCCTCAACTTTACCGATAGTTTCCGGTTTATCCATTACCGTACCGCTGATGATCCCGGCACAGGAGAAAAACGCCGAACCGGGAATCAAAAACAGCAGATATTGAAGGAGATGCTCCAGTGGAAAACGAAAGGGCGTAATTGCAAAAATGACCAAGCCTACGACACACCCCTTGATGATGCCATGGGTGAAACCGGTAAAAATTTTAGCGATGACAATTTCGGATACCGAAATCGGGGTAACGCGATACGATTCAATCGTAAACTGAACCCGCCGATGAAACCAGAGACTCCAGACACTTTCATTGTAGGCGGCATTAACAGCGGTCATAGTAATAAGTCCCGGTGCAATAAACAGGCTGTAGGGAGCTCCATCCACCAGACCGATATATCCCTGCATACCGATGCCGAATGCCAAGTATATCGTCAAAGGATAGGCCACGACCGCCACCAGTTCCGAAATAATACTGCGACGCAGTATCAGCATATCCCTCTGCCAGATTGCCAAAGAACCTCGTAGCATTATTCTCTCACCTTCTCGCCGGTTAATGAAATAAATACATCTTCCAGGGTTCTTTCCTGAAGTGAAATACGGCGGACCGGCGCTCCATTCAGGGCGGTGACAATTTCAGACACACATTCCCAACATTCAAGCGTTACAGTAACTTTATTCTCTATCTGACTGATGTTAATGACACATGGCATGGAACCAAGCTGAGCTGCATAGTGATCAGCGCCCTGTCCGGTAAACTCTATTTCGTAGACAGTTGCCCCGCTCAATCGCTCCTTTAGTTCCTGGGTGCTCCCGATTGCGATCAATCGACCATGATCCATAATAGCTACGCGGTCACACAGCTGCTCCGCCTCTTCCAGATAGTGGGTCGTCAAAAAAATCGTCATGCTGCCTGCCAGAGAGCGGATATATTCCCACACAGCCCGGCGTGACTGTGGATCAAGGCCGGTAGTCGGCTCATCGAGAAACAGTACCCGTGGTTGATGGACCAACGCGCGGGCAATAACCAAACGTCGCTGCATGCCGCCGGAGAACGTATCAGGGAAATCATTCTGACGTCCCGACAATCCCATAAGTTCAAGCAGGTCATCTATACGGCGTTTGTACAGCCGCTTTTCCATTCCGTGCAGACGGGCATGCAGTTCCAGATTTTCACGAGCCGTCAGGTAACGGTCTAGACTGTTCTCCTGGGAGACCACACCGATCATGCAGCGGATTTTTCGCCCCTCACTGCGAATATCCAGCCCTTCTATTGAAGCGTCTCCGGTGCTCTGACGCATCAATGTTGTCAGAATACGTATAAGGGTAGTCTTTCCGGCACCGTTGGGACCAAGCAGGCCAAAAATAGAGCCCTGCTCCACTTCAAGATTAAATGAGTCGAGAGCCGTTAGTGAACCATAGGATTTGGTAAGGGAGCGAGTAATTATCGCGGCGGTTGACATATCAGAACATCCCGTGGAGTGGTGCACCGGGGGCGGCAAGTGCGTCAATTTTTCTTTCTACAGCAGGATCATCAACAAGCGGCGGGGCGTGGAACGGTTTGATGCGGGCATCTATCACCAGTGCGCCACTACACCCCCAGTGTCTGCCGCGGGTTTCCGGGCGGATGCCGTAGATGTCCGTCGCCGGATTGGAGCGGGTAAAGGTCACCCAGAGGAAATTATTCAACGTGGTTGCCGCAAAACGGCTGTCGTCACAAATCACAATCAACGGGAACCCGTCAAAAGCAGCACGTTCACGGTAGAAATCACAGAACGCTTCAATATGTGAATCTCCTTCACCCCTCCCCTGTTCTGATGAAGGGCCCTGAATAGCCAGAATACCCGGCAGACAGACGGCGGCAGGCCCGAATCCGGACGGCAGTTCAAGCCCGGCAGGCGGCTCTGTCGCAAGCCGTTGTCGTACCGGACCGGCAGCAGCAATGACTACCTTTGAACCTTCGTTAAGCCCGGAACCGCTGTAGTCAAGGGTATCGATTGTTGTTGCGGTCTGAAAATGGAGACAGGTTCGCCAATCGGCGCGCTCCAGGACATGCCCCAGAAACGCAGCAATGTCGTGGGTGTTCAGGGTCGGCGCATCCTCATCGGCAGCAATCAGCAGATATTTGGCAAGTGAGAGCTGCCCCTGGCCGAGAATGGCATTGGTGACGGTCAACAGCTCCTGCGGTTGGCGGACGGCAGCATAGGGAACATACCGCTCGCTGGCAATTGCCAGCAACAGCGGGTGTACTCCGGCAGCGTCAACGGCATGCACTTCCTTCACCCCCGCCACGACAGTCGGAATAAGCGGGCCGGTCAGTTCGTGTATGAAGGCACCAAAGCTGGTATCTTCCTGTGGCGGCCGTCCAACGGTCGTAAACGGAAAGATGGCATCCCGGCGGTGATAGACCGCGTCAACCTCGACATAGGGGAATTCGTGGGTCAGACTGTAATACCCCAGGTGGTCTCCAAAAGGACCTTCAGGCTGGGTTTTACCGGTATGAATAACACCGCTGATGCAAAAATCAGCCTCGGAGGAAACCGGCAGATGCCCCTGAACTCTGGTCATCGGAATACGATGGCCGGCCAACAAGCCGGCAAACGAAATTTCCGGCATCCCTTCCGGCAGGGGCATAACCGCAGCAACGGTCATGGCGGGTGCGCCACCCAGAAATATATTAACCCTCAGAAGGTCACCACGCGCAATCGCTTCAGCATGATGGGCACCGATTCCGCGATGAATCTGATAATGCAGTCCGGCCTGTTTATCGGGCTGATAGCTGTTACCGGAAATCTGAATCCGGTACATGCCGAGATTCGATTTGGCAAAACCGGGTGATGCAGGGCTTTCACTATACACTTGCGGCAGAGTGAGGAACGCGCCGCCATCCCGGGGCCAGGATACGATCTGCGGTAAAGCGGAAAGGGTCGTTGAACATTCCAAAACCGGCGCTTTTGATGTTGCCGTTGGAAGAAGATGATAGGCTGCAGCGGGCGCTTTTACAATATTGAGAGGATTTTTGAGCAGGGTAATTGGATTGATCTTGATCTCAACAAGTCGGCGTATATCATCAAGCGTATCCCGGAAGATGAAGCGAGTCCGTTCAAGCGTCCCGAACAGGTTGCCCAGCAACGGGAAATTGCAGCCGACGGCATTGGTGAAGAGCAGCGCCGGTCCCCCGGCCTGATACACGCGACGCTGAAGCGCACCAATTTCCAGATGAGGGTTAAGCGGCACATCAACTCGCACCAGCATACCTCGTCGTTCAAGATCAGCCACACATTCCTGTAGATTTCTGTAGCCCATACCAGGTTCCCGCTCTCCAAAGTTTCGCATATAATATTAGCCAGTTACATCAGCAAAAAAATCCGTATGAAACTGGCTTTGAAATGATATATTAAGCCCTGACAAACTATCACTACCACCAATTAAATACAATCAGGATTGAACTGATTGGAGCTTGAATGCCGCGCCTTACCCGGATTAAATCAGCGAACCGTCACCGCAGCATAGCCGACTACCTGCTGATTATCTCCTGTCACATCACCGCTGGTGCCATATGCCACCAACTCTGCCTGCCCCGCCCCTGACTGAAGGGTTGCTTCGATCATGACAGCGGCCGGCACGACACCACACATGGTTATCTTTCGCTGCCGGCAGACTTCAAGCAGACCTTTCCCGTCTAACGCCAGCACCCGTTCCAGAGCCAGCTGATCTTTGTTGCGAGCTGACTCGGCCGATTCATAATGAGTCATGTCCGAACTGGCTACAATCAGTACCTCCGTGCCATACTCCCGGATAGCAGCGGCAATGCCATGCCCGATGTCACGCAGGGGAGCATAATCACCATGACCGATACAGAGTGCACAGATGGTGACGTCGGGACGAAGGTACTGCATAAACGGGATCTGGACTTCAAGAGAATGTTCGTTCCGGTGAGCAATGTCGTCACTTTGCAGATACGGACCATGCTGCAGCAGAAGTGCATTCAAGCGGGAATTAATTGATATCTGTCCCAGAGGGGTCAGCCAGTGGCCGTCCGGATAGAGCGCAGCGGCCGCCCCGGCGCCATGGTGATTGGGGCCGATGACCAGAACCGTATCGGGAATCGTGACCCGAGAATACAGCAGACCGGCAAGTGCACCGGAATACACATAGCCGGCATGGGGTGAGATGATGCCTTTTACCACTGTTTTTGAAGCATTTTCCGGAATCAGCTGCGCCAACACGGCACGGAGTTTTTGGTCACTCCCCGGATAAAACTGACCTGCTACGGCTGGTTGACGCGTCATAATCGACCTCCCCGCCACTACGCAAATGGTAACTGAGTCTCCACCGGAGCCGCTTTCTCCGGCTCAAGCTGCAACTCTTCCTGGCGCTCGTACTGCGGCGCTGCATCCAATGCCTGAATTTCTTTAAGTGTCGGTAGAGATTTTAAATCCTTAAGCCCGAATATTTCAAGGAATTCTTTTGAGGTTCCGTAGATAAGCGGCCGCCCCGGAATATCCTTTTTCCCCAGAATGCGCACCAGATGTTTTTCCAGCAGCGACTTGAGAACTCCGCCACAATCTACACCGCGCAGGTGCTCAACTTCGGCACGGGTAATCGGCTGACGGTAGGCAATGATCGCCAGGGTTTCAAGAGCCGACTGCGAAAACTTTGAGGTCCTTGTTTTGATGTGACGGGTGATGTAACTGTGAAACGCAGGGCGGGTTCTGAACTGCCAGCCGCCGGCTACTTCAATCAGTTCAAAACCGCCTGTCCGCGCTTGATACGAGGCAACCATCTCTGCAAGGACAGCTTTAATCTCATCTCGCTCGAACTCGTGCAGCAACTCGCAGAGACGGTCAGTCGAAAGAGCCGATTCAGCCGTAAACAGGAGACTTTCTATGATGGAGGATAATTCGGCGTTCATGGAAGGTCAAACCTCAGAAAGATCTGCGGGATCTGCCGCCACCGCAGGTACAAACCAGATAGAGCCATGCTCATTTCCCTGAAAAATGCGAATCAGCTTAAGGCGGCACAACTCTAAAATGGCCAGAAACGAGACGATCACCCGCTCACGGCTATATTCATCCTGAACCAGGTCCTCAAAACTGATGGTATCCCGTTCCTGCAGCAAAGAGAGAATTTCGTTGATACAGTCGGCGATACTGAGCGAGTCACCCGGAGCAACATCATGGAAACTTTCGGCCGGAATCCGTTGCAGCAGCGCACGAAATGCGTCTACCAGTTCAAACAGACTGACTTCCAGCGGCCCCTCCACATTCTGAGCCGCCGTCAGCAACGGTTCTGCAGCGGTGCGTGCAAATACTTCACGCCCCAGCAGCGCCCGCGCGCCAATCACCATACCGGCTTCCTTGTACTGCTGATATTCAAGCAGGCGGCGCACTAATTCAACACGCGGGTCGCTTTCATCGAGTTCCGGTTCTTCCTGATCATCGATCGGGAGCAGCTGACGGGACTTGATTTGCAGCAATGTTGCCGCCATAACGAGAAAATCTCCCGCTACTTCCAGGTTCAGATCCTTCATCAACCTGATAAATTCAAGATACTGCCGGGTGATGACAGCAATTGAAATATCACAGATATCCAGCTCGTTTTTCTTGATCAGGTGCAGCAGCAGATCCATCGGACCATCGAATTTATCGAGGTGAACGCTGTACTGTTCGTGAAAACCATCCAGCAACGGCAGGTTTTCTTCACGATGATGATGCGCCTCTACTGCCGCCATATCAGAACTTAAGCGCCGTACGAACCTCTGTCATAACGGCATCAGATATAAGGGATGCCTTGCGGCTCCCCTCCGCCAGCAACTCATCAACAAAGCCGGGGTTGGCTGCAAGCTCTTCACGGCGGGCGCGAAAGGGAGCTAAACGCTCATTTATGCAGACGGCCAGAATTTTTTTGCACTCCACGCAGCCAATTTGGGCACCGCGACAGGCAGGTACAATTTCATCCAGCTTTTCCTGCGGAACGTACAGGCGGTGCAGATTAAAGGCGACACAGACGTCCGGATCGCCCGGATCAGTCCGACGAACCCGATTGGTATCGGTAACCATTGACATAACCATTTTAGCCGTCGTTTCAGCATTATCGGAGAGATAGATCGAGTTGTTATACGACTTGCTCATCTTACGGCCATCAAGGCCGGGCAGTTTGGGTGTTTCAGTCAGGAGCGCTTCCGGTTCAGGAAACACTGCGCCATAGAGGTGATTGAAACGACGGGCGATTTCACGGGTGATTTCCAAGTGCGGCAATTGGTCTTGTCCGACCGGCACCCTCGTAGCCTTATAGAGAATGATATCAGCTGCCATCAGCACCGGATAGCCGAGGAAGCCGAAGGTCGTCAAATCACGCGCTTCAATATTATCGAGCATCTCCTTGTAGGTGGGGTTGCGCTCCAGCCAGGAGACCGGCGTAATCATCGACAGAATGAGATTCAGTTCAGAGTGATGCGGAACCAAGCTCTGGCGGAAGATGACACATTTCTCCGGATCAAGCCCGAAAGCCACCCAGTCCAGCACCATTTCACGGATGCTCTGGGCAATTCCGGAAGTATCGGCATATTCCGTCGTCAGTGAATGCCAGTCAGCCACAAAAAAGAAACAGTCGTATGAATCCTGCATCTTGACCCAATTTTCAAGTACACCGTGATAATGACCGATATGCAGCCTGCCGCTTGGCCTCATGCCGCTGACAACGCGTTGTTTCATAGTAAAACGCTCCTTGTGTACCGCGGGCCTGATCTGCTAGAGTAGGCCGCTAAAATCTATCTATAAAGACGGGGAAAGTTACATGAAGCGACCTAAAATTGAAACCAAAATCATAAGCCCACTGATCGGTACATCCATTCCATTGCCATCCTATGCAACGAGCGGAGCAGCGGCGATGGATCTGCGGGCATGTCTTGACGTCCCCAAAACCATTCAACCGGGTGAAACGGTGCTGATTCCGAGCGGCATCGCCATCAGTATTCACGACCCAGGTCTGGTGGCACTGCTCGTACCACGCTCAGGGCTTGGCATCAAACATGGCATCGTATTGGCGAATACGGTTGGAGTAATCGATTCTGACTATCAGGGGGAGATCGGAATCGGGATCTTTAATCGTGGGGCACTGCCCTACACCATTGAACCCGGAGAACGGATTTGCCAGATGATGTTCGTACCGGTACTGCAAGCCGACTTAAGTGTCGTACCGGAGTTCAGCCTGGAGACCGAACGAGGGCCAGGCGGATTCGGTTCAACCGGGAGCCATTGACAACCGGCCAGCAATGTCCCCCGTATGGACACATACCTTCAATGTCGGAAGTTCACTCGTCGCCGCTATCCAGGCCAAACTTTGCCAGCCGATAGCGGAACGAGCGGAATGTCATCCCCAGCAATTCTCCCGCTTTCTTTTTCGCACCACCGGTTTTCTCAAGCGCCTTAAGCAGATATTTTTTCTCCAATTCCTCCAGCAGCGGTTCAAGCATCATCCCGGATTCCGGAATTTCGCAGTCAGCAGTAAGACAAGGCATTTTACCGGCCAACACCTGTTGTGGCAGGCTGGTTTCGGCGATAACCGCCGGGTCTATTATCAGACTCCGTTCGATACAATTCTCCAGTTCACGAATGTTTCCGGGGAAGGGATGATTCATCAACATTTTGAGAGCACCGGGAGTTACTGCAACCGGACTGTTTTGTCCGCCAGACTGGAATTTCCGACAAAAATATTCGATCAAAAGCGGGATATCCTCGATCCGCTCCCGTAGCGGCGGCATAACAAGCTGCACGACATTAAGGCGGTAAAACAGGTCTTCCCGAAACGATCCGTCTCTGACCTGACTTTCAAGATCACGGTTTGAAGCGCTGATAATCCGTACGTCAGCTTTACGGGTCACCGCATCGCCTACCCGCTTGAATTCGCGTTCCTGCAAAACCCGCAGCAGCTTAGTCTGCATCAACAACGGCAGTTCACCGATTTCATCCAAAAAAAGCGTCCCGCCTTCAGCCTGCTCAAACAGTCCTGCACGATCACCCACCGCACCGGTGAAAGAACCTTTTTTGTGCCCGAACAGCTCACTTTCAATCAGATTTTCCGGGATAGCGCCGCAATTGACGGCAACAAACGGCTTCGCCTTACGCGGACTGCAGGTATGAATCGAACGAGCTGCCAGCTCCTTTCCCGTGCCGCTTTCACCAAGTATCAACGCACTGCTCTGGCTGGCGGCAACTTTCTGGATCATGTCGAACAGTTCCCGCATTTTAAGGCTTTTACCGATAATGCCGCAAAAACTGTCCCGCTCGCTGGCATCCCTCTTCAGTTGCGTGTTCTCGCGTTTAAGACCCTGTTTTTCAAGGGCGTTTTTAACAAGCTGCTTGATTTCCTCGTTCTTGAACGGTTTACAGATATAATCGTATGCCCCCAGCTTCATAGCCTCGACCGCCTGCTCTGCAGCCGAA
>JAYTVV010000260.1:0-16640 GCA_043743795.1 Geobacteraceae bacterium | reverse complement strand
TTCACCGCTTTCAGCATTCAACGTGAACCGCCGTGTACGGAACCGTACGCACGGTGGTGTGGGAGGACGGCGGAAGTAATTCCGCCTCCTACCCGATATGCAATGGAATGCCCTGCATAGCTTATTCACAGGCATGTTTTTTCATCGACTACATTCCGCCAAAACTTTCCCGCTCATCCTCCGAGAACATGCGGTCGATATCCATGATGATCAACAACCGTTCCGCGTGGTTGAAAACACCGGTAATGAACTCCTGGCCGATACCGCCGGAAAGCATCATTGATGGCGGCGGCTGGATTTCACTGCTGTGAATACGGATAACCTCGGAAACGGCATCGACGATAAACCCGGTCAGGCAGCCACACACATCCATGATGATGATGCGGGTCTGGCTGTTGTTTTCATTCTCCATAAGGTTGAAGCGTCTGCGCATGGAGATGATCGGGATGACCTTGCCCCGCAGATTGATGATCCCTTCGACATGCTGCGGTACGTTGGGCATTTTGGTGATGGTCGGCATGCGGATAATCTCGCGGACCTTGAGGACCTCAACGCCATACTCTTCATCGGCCAGCATGAAGCTGACCAGTTGAATCAGTTCGTCATGCTTTGAAACATCGTCTAATTTTACAAGTGCCTGGGTGGACATGGTGGACTCCTTTGTTGGGTAAATGAATCAAAGTCACGTGAATCACACGTGCTGTTTTTTGTGTATCTTTTTATACTTCGCGAACAACTGCTTTTTCAAGAGTAATTCCAATTCCAAATCAAAGCGTCTTCTTCGTTGGCTCGTCCTCAGCTCCTCAACATACTGACGGGTATGCTTTCGTAGCTTCGATCCTCGCCGTCTTGAATCCATCTTTGATTTGAAATTGGTATAATATGTCATGTACACGAAAACGGCCAACTCACGGGAATGAGTCGGCCTTTGATGTCTCTTCCAAAATGTAGCCAGCCTATTTAATGCCCTTCTTATTCATAGCAGGTCCGTATTTTTTGTCAGAGCCCTGAATGTGGTTGACCAGCCAGCTTTTGAGGAAGTTCATCACTTCCTGTCCCAGAGCGGTACCGTTACGGAATTTTTTCTGAATTTCCAACGCCTGCGCTACCAACGCTTCGTGTGACTGTTTCTGTTCGTCAAGTCCATCATAGTCTGCTTCCCGCATCAGTTTTTCTTCGTGGGCAAAATGGGTTGCGGTATAGCTGATCAGTTCGTCCAGAATTGAGCCGATGGCATCCTTGCTGCGACCGGCGCGCATCGCAGCGTACAGGCTGTTGATGAGGTCAACCAGCCTCTGGTGCTCGCTGTCCATCTGGCTGACGCCGACGCTGTAGCTTTTGCTCCACACGATCAGTTTACCTGTTTCAGACAGTTTGAACTGGCCGACCAGTCGCTCAAGTTCACCGGACAGACGGGATAGATGCTGTGCCGCTGAGGAGGTCTTTCTGGCGCCCTCGACGGTATTTTGTGCTACTTCGGTTATATTGTGAATGTTGTTGCTTATTTCACTGGTGGTTGCGGTCTGCTCTTCAGCTGCAGTTGCAATCTGCTGCACCTGCATATGGAGGGCGTTGATCTCATCCTGAATATTGCGCAGCGCTTCACCGGATCTGGTTGCCTCTTCAGTTCCCAGTTCCACCTCGGACACGCCTTCTTCCATGGCCGAAACCGCAGTTTTTGTCTCCTGCTGGATAGCCTTGATCATCTGGCCAATCTCACGGGTTGCTTTGGTGGTGCGTTCCGCCAGCGCCCGTACTTCATCGGCAACGACAGCGAATCCACGTCCCTGTTCACCGGCCCGGGCCGCTTCGATGGCGGCATTCAACGCCAGCAGGTTGGTCTGGTCGGCAATGTCTTCAATAGTGCCGACAATGGCACCGATCTCGTCAGAACGTCGTCCCAGGGTCTCAACTGTTTTAGCGGAGGACTGAACCCGTTCGGCAATCCGGAGCATGACGGAAATTGATTTTGCCACAACCTCGCTGCCATGTTCTGCAGCCTGGTTTGCCCGTTCCGCCCCTTCGGCAGCCATCTGACAATTTTGAGCGATGTCACCGGATGTTGCCGACATCTCCTCGCTGGCGGTTGCCACGGTTATGGCCTGAATGGCGACCGTTTCGGCGCCGTCAGCCATTTGAATGGCATTTGTCTGCATTTCGGAGGAGGATTCGGATACGTGCGCTGAGGAATCGGCAAGTGTCCCGATCATCTCGCGCAGGTTGTTAACCATTTTCTCAAATGATTGAGCCAGTTGGCCGATTTCGTCGTCTGAGCCGACTTGAACTTCTACACCGAGATCGCCGGACGCAACCAGTTCTGCATCAGCGGAAAGGCGTTTTAGTGGCGCCGTCAGTGCGCGTGAGAAGCGTACGACACACGTGATGCCGATCAGAATACATACAACGAGCAGGCCGATAATCCACGTCCGTGCGGAATTGGCGATGGCACGTGCGCTGTTACTTTTTTGCTGGGACTGTTCAATATTGATCTTCTCCAGCCCATCCAAAGCAGCCAGGACCTGATTAAAGGTTTTGCTGGAAGTTCCGAGGATCAGCTTCGATACGTCTTCCCCACTGCCGCCCTGAAACGCCATCTCCTTGATTTTGGGATATTCGGCAAGATAGGCACTCCAGGCTGATTTGAACTCTCCATAGAGTTTCTTTTCCTCATCGGTATCCATGATTTTTTCGTAGGTTGCCTGGACCGCAGAGAGTTTTTCCACGGCCTCTTCGTTGCGTTTGATGTACTTCTCCTTGGCATCTTTTTCAGTCACCAGAAACATCAACGTCTCGCCACGGCGATGGCTTCCTACCAAGCTCTGGATTTGGGTAACTCCATGGATACTGGGGATGTCGCTGTCTACGGTCTGGGCGACGATCGTCGTGAGCCTGCTGGTCTGGACGATGGCGAATATCCCTATGATCGCGGTAAGTGCGATCACAACCAAAAACGTCAGAATCATCTTGGTGCTGATTGACAAGTGCCGGAACATGCTTTTCTCCCCGTGTTGTAATGACGTGCAGTAACCAGCCAATAAGTGGCGGTATTCTAGCACTCATTAGAAAGTAGTCAAGCGATCAAGTGTGAAAAACCGGTATTTGTAAAAACGACAGGAGGGGCATACAGCACGTGATGCGGACATATCAAAGCACCACTGCATAAATAATGTGCAGATGTGCTGCTGCAGTGAAAAGCGGTACGGGAGTATTCTGCTATAATTACGGCATATTCGCAATTGGCATACTCTGTGCTAAATTCACAGTTCAGTTCAGTTGTGAATGACATTACAGTATCAGCAGAACAGGCAAAGGCGCCTCCATTTAGAAAATGGTGGCGCCTATTTGTTTTCAGAAAGGATGGTGATGTATGAAAATAGCTTTTACCACTTCAACCGGCGAAATTATTGATCAGCACTTCGGCCAGTGTCAGAGTTTTCACATTTGGGAGGTCGGGCCGGACGAAGCTGCTTTTCTGGAAACGGTCACGGTAGGCGAGCATGGCAGTGATGAAGAGGACCGCATCGCCGCCCGGGCGAAGGTACTGTCGGACTGTGCCATCGTTTACACCATGCAGATTGGTGGACCGGCCGCGGCTAAACTGGTTGCGCAAAAAATCCATCCCATGAAGACCAACGGTGAAGTCAGTCTGAAGGAAACTGTGGAGCGATTTCAGGAAGTGCTGCGCGGCAATCCGCCTCCCTGGCTGCGTAAAGCGATGAACAAAGGACAGGCGGCATCATTTTTAGAAGACTGATTTTTTAGTCACATAACCACAACAAAAGGAGGAAGAAAACAATGGCATACATCACAGGAATGACAAAAGACGGACACGAGTGGACCCCGCAATTCATCAAGGATATTGACAAGGATCTATGTATCGGTTGTGGCCGCTGCTACAAGGCATGTGCCATGGATGTGCTGGCCTATGAAGAGGTGGATTCGGATGATACGGCCAAGGCGTATATGACGGTTGCTACTGCCGGAAATTGTATCGGCTGTCAGGCGTGCGGTCGAACCTGTCCGAAAAAATGCTTCTCGTTTGAACCGATTGAAGCTCATGCTTACGGCTATACCTCATAGGCAGGAATTGTGAATCCATGGTAGTGCAGACGTCAAGTCTCCGGGCACTCATCTGTCCGGAGACCTTTGCAGGGGAGGTGAAGCATGCTGATTGCAGTTGCATCGAAAGACGGTAAGGAGATAAACCAGCACTTCGGTCATGCCGAGCGTTTTCTTATCTATGATGTCGATAACAGTGACGCAAAACTGGTTGATGAGCGGAAGGTTGAGCGCTACTGCAGTTTTGACCCTGAGCATCCGTTACGGGGCCATCTGCTTAAGAGCATTGCCGCTGCTCTTGCCGGCTGTCGTGCGGTTGTGACCGCCCAGATGGGTGAACACCCGAAGGGGGAACTGGAAAAACTGGGTGTCGAACCGTTTGTGACCAGCGGGCCGATTAAGCTGACGTTGGTGGAGCTGGCTAAAATTCTGTAAATTCAATACCCACCATATTCACAACGAGGTGATGACCCGTCATGCACAACGGTTCCTTTAACAACTGTAATCTACCGCCGTGGGTCATCGCCTCCCGCCATTTCAATGATAATCCCCATATGCTTGAAATCCAGGGAGTTAAAGAAGGTAACCGTTTTCTCTTTGACAAGCTTGCAACATTCGGCAGTCAGGAAGAACGGGCTCTGACCTTCAATGACTATATGTCGGTGAAGTTCCAGCTTCATCACTGGCAGGATCAGACTGACACAGCCCGAAAAAGCATCAAGAACAGCTATCTTCGCTATCTGCGCGGCTGGATGATGGATTCCAACTCCGTTGAGGGAGCCGTTCTCAAACGCTGGGTGGAAAGCCGCATGGGGATTACACCCTCCTACCACCGTGCCCGCATCACCGGTATTCACAGCGAGGCGTATTTCGATTACTCCGTGGATGTCATGAAAGGGAGTGCCCGCACCAATGCCATTCAATCACAGCTCGATCTCCTCTACGAATACTGCCAGTTTGAGCTGCTCCGGAAATTTCCTGACACACGCATAATCCCGCTTTATCGCGGTACCTACGACGCCAGCGAACATGACGTCATCGAACAGATCGACAAGCGTACCCATATTGTCAGGTTGAACAATCTGGTCTCGTTTACATCAGACGAGGAGCGCGCCTGGGAATTTGGTTCGACGGTGTGGCAGGTGCAGGTGCCGCTCTGCAAGGTGTTTTTTTACAATGATCTGCTGCCCGGAAGCATTATGAAAGGGGAGGGAGAGTATCTTGTCATTGGCGGAGAATATCGAGTCCGGCAGATTATGTGTACAACCGGGTGAAGCGCCGCTGATGGTATTTAGTGGTGGAGATGGACGGGATCGAACCGACGGCCTGTACGTTGCGAACGTACCGCTCTCCCAACTGAGCTACATCCCCACATGTATAAACCAACAAAATAAGCTGCTTACAAGCGACATTTAGAGCTCACTCTGTGGCACGTAGAAAAGATTCATTTTGGTACTGAAGCGAACACTATATTCAAAAATTTTAGTACTTCATAGAAGCTCGCTGCTCTGATATGTCGAAGTACTACTTCGATATATATGCGTTCAGCCCTATGGTGACGGGTTTCCCCTCTATTTCGACGTTTGTAACAGCATTGCCCCTGGTGCTTGCTACAACCAGAGTCTTGCCGGAAGTTGAGGGTGTCGGTTTTTCCAGATCAATTTCGATGTAAAGTTTGTTACCGCGTTTTTCTACTGTCATTGCCATCTCGCGTATCTCCTGTCGCTCGGATGTAGCTACTTATTATTCCTGTTTGTTGAGCGGTTCCGGCTGTGTACCCGTGAAGATAATTCACATTATTTCTTCATAGTGAAGTGCTATAATTTGCGCATATAGACAGACTGAATGTCGTTACGGGAGGTGCATCGTGACTTCGTTAGTATGGAATAACAAGTTAAATCCAACTGTTGATCTCATAAATATACATTTTGATAAAATTAGTGAGTGTATTAAATATATCAATGACGATATTGCAGACATACACGGGAACTGCGGGCATACAAGTGAATTGATAAATCAGCTTGAACAACTGTGCCAATTGCAATTCATGTATGAAGAACAATTATTGGAAGGCTTGAAATACCCTTCGGTCAATGAGCAGAAAAATATCCATAAGTCGTTTCTTGAAGCTTTTGAACCGATCAAACTTGAAAGCAGCCGATGCCACTCTCCTGCATTTATCAAAGATTTTATCAAGATTAGGTTGGATCTGGTTTCAAATATGAATTATGAAACCATGAAACTTTGCGACTTTATAATAGATAGTTATGGGTGAGGTGCTGATGAGCGACCTCCCCATGAAGTCAGCCGGCGTGTTCTGCCAACGGTAATATTATCGTGAACGCGGCGCCCTGACCGGTGTTGCGGGCTTCTATCGAACCAAAATGATTGAGGATGATGCGGTTCGCAATTGCGAGGCCGAGGCCGGTGCCGTGATGTTTGGTCGTGAAAAACGGGTTGAAAATCTGCGGCAGCATGTCTTTTGGAATTCCGTTGCCACTGTCCTCGACGGTTATAATTACAGATTTCCCCTCGGGAGAGGTCTTTTCCAGAGTCAATAGTAGTTGCCCACCCTCCGGCATGGCGTCACAGGCGTTCAGGATCAGGTTGAGAAAAACCTGTTTCAGTTGGTGCGCGTCACCCGAAACACCCCATGGACGGGAAGCGCAGGAAAACGATATTTTGATATTGCGGTCTTCAAAGGTGGTCGCGCAGCTGGTAAGGCATTCATGGATAATTTCTTCAAGGTCGCAGGCGTTAAAGCAAATGGTCGGTTTGCGGGAGAATGCGAGGATTTCCGCAAGCATTTTTTCGAGCCTGCTTACTTCCGAAACGATGGTGTCGGCATAGCGATGTTCCCGCGTCTCGGTCGGTAGAGATTTAAGAAGTCTCCCGGCAAAGCCACCGATGGTGATCAGCGGATTTTTCAGCTCGTGAGCCAGGTTTGCTGCCATCTCGCCGATGGCAGCCAGGCGCTCGCCGTGCAGCAGGCGCTCCCGGGCGTCTTTAAGGTTTAAATGAGCATCTTCAATGCGAGTGTACAGCATCGAATTTTCTATTGCCATGCCAGCCTGATTGGCAAAAAGCTGAAGAAAATGTAAATTATCACTTGAAATTTCACGGGCGGAATCCGGATTGTCAACGACGATCATACCAATGGTTGATTCGCGGGCAACAAGCGGTACGGCTGCAAATTGTCCGCCGCACAATGGTTTGATAAAGTGGCATGCCGGACATTTCTGGCAGAGGACGTCGTCGGAACGGCAGAGGTTCCGTTCTGAAACGATGTGATGGATAAGCGGGCAGACACTTTCAATTTCGATGCGAGTCAGGCGTACCTGCAGGCAAAAGTCTGAAGATCGCTGCCGTGAAATTGTTTCATCACTGATATCCCAGCGACTGCTGAGGGCATCCTGGCCGCCGATGATCTGCAGCCCTTCCGACAGTTGACGGGTTATCGCCAGCATGCCCTGCAGGACGTCCGTTTTTTCATTGCGCAGAAACAGAATGGCTCGTTCAAAGAGGTTGGAAGACGGCGTGGTTATTGCGGTAAGAATAAGGTGCGTCAGTTTGTTGAGGCGAATAGTGGAAAGCATTGTGTTGCTGAACTGATACAAAAGCGTCAGTTCAGACAGGCGGTTATCGGCTGCAGAATTTTGTAAAGAATCATGAATGTTCATGTCTGATCCTGCATGCCGTTATGCATAGAGGCAAAGGAGTTAAGCCCGACGTTCTTTTTCTTCAGCAGCCATTTTGCAGTCGATACACTGGGTGGTTACCGGTCGTGCCTTCAGGCGGGCCTCACCAATTTCTTCCCCGCAGTCATCACAAATGCCGAACTCTTTCGAATCGATACGATCAAGAGCATCTTTGATTTTATTGATCAGTTTGCGCTCCCTGTCCCTGATGCGCAGTTCGAAGCTGCGATCAGATTCCTGGGTGGCCCGGTCGGTCGGGTCGGGAAAGCTGGACGCATCCGAAGTCATTTCGGTAACCGTCTTGCCTGCCTCACCTTGCAACGCCTTCATTTCCTCATTCAGTACGTTTTTGAAAAAATCGAGCTTTTCCTGTTCCATGGCAACTCCCAATCAATAAATAAACTGGTAGATTTTAGTGAGAATAGAGCAACAAGTCCAGAAAAAAACCGACGGAATCATCCTGTGATTTCAGATTTATTTTACAAAACTATTACATTCACTGTTGCCAATGCCTTGCTATGATACGTCAACACAAAAATCACTACCGGGGGGGATTATGGCGCAGCCACTGAAAATTGGAAAGCATACCGTTCGTTACCCGCTTATTCAGGGCGGAATGGGGGTGCGTATATCAGCTGGCCGCCTGGCCGGCCATGTTGCAAAAAGCGGCGGTGTCGGGCTGGTCGCGGCAGCAGGCATAGCCCTCAATAGCGGTCTCTATGATGGTAAAAATTTTTTTCAGGCTGAAGCTGAAGCCTTCAAGGCTGAATTGCGCAAAGCTTACGAAATTGCACCCGACGGAATTATTGGTGTCAATGTCATGGTCGCTCTCTCCGACTTCGAGCCGCTCGTCAAGGCGGCAATTGAGGGCGGGGCCAAAGTAATCGTCTGTGGAGCGGGGCTTCCAATGGGCCTGCCGGAGTTGACGGCGGATCACCCGGATGTGGCACTGGTGCCGATCGTTTCATCACTTCGAGCCGCCCAGCTTATCGTACGTAAGTGGCGTAAAACGTACCATCGCCTGCCTGACGCGGTTGTCGTTGAAGATCCCGATACCGCTGGTGGACATTTGGGCGAAAAAATGGAAAATATCGGAACCGGTGAGTATGATCAGTACAAAACTGTGCGCGAGATCAAAGCTTTTTTTCACGATGAATGTGGCGTCGCTGTGCCGGTGATCGCTGCCGGTGGGATCTGGGATCGGGCCGATCTGGAACATGCTTTGGCTGAAGGTGCCGATGGTGTTCAGATGGCCAGCCGCTTTGTCTGTACGGAGGAGTGTGATGCCGGTGACGAATTCAAGCAACGCTACCTCGAGTGCACGAAAGAGGATATCGGGCTGATCATGAGCCCGGCCGGGTTGCCGGGGCGGGCTATTCTGAGTAACAAGGAAAATATCCGTCAGTACGACCTTGATAACAGTACTCCCTGCCGAATGGGGTGTCTGAAAAAATGTTCTTACAAAGAGTCGGGCGAGCGCTTCTGTATTGTGACCGCCCTGGATCGTGCTCAGCGCGGCGACGTTGATACCGGCCTTGTGTTCTGCGGCACTAACGCCTGGAAGGCTGATCGGATTACGACGGTACAAGCCATTTTCGACGAGCTTTTTGGCGACATTCCGGGAAAATAAACGGAGTTGATAGTCGGGTAAATGCATATTCGATCTTGTGTGTGTTATTTTGTGCTTGACTTGTCGCACTCAGATATCTATATTCCAAAACTCTTTAAAAATCAGAAGCGGATGGAGATAGCATATGTACGCAGTAATCAAGACAGGTGGAAAGCAATACAAAGTTACTGAAGGCGAATTTCTCAAGGTAGAAAAGCTTGAGGGCGAAATCGGCGACAGTATAGAATTCGCTGAGATCCTTATGGTCGGTGGAGAAAAAACGGTTGTGGGTGCACCGCTTGTTGCCGGGGCTTTCGTAACAGCAAAGATTGCCGTACAGGGTAAAGGAAAAAAAGTCCTTGTATTTAAATCGAAACGACGTAAAGACTCACGCAAATTGCGTGGTCATCGTCAGCATCTGACCGTTCTCAAAATCGAAAAGATTACGGCCTAATAAACCCGCATAAATATTTTTCCCAGGAGATACGGAAATGGCACATAAGAAAGCTGGTGGTAGTTCAAGAAACGGTAGAGACTCAGGCGGACAGCGTCTTGGCTGTAAGAAATTTGGCGGCGAGACCGTTAAGGCAGGTAACATTATTTATCGTCAGCGCGGCACGCAGATTCATCCCGGCAACAACGTTGGTTGCGGCAAGGATTACACTCTGTTCGCCCTGATTGAAGGTGTGGTTGCTTTTGAACGTTTGGGTAAAGATCGTAAAAAGGTTTCTGTATACCCTAACTAGACACGACCCTCGGTATAACTTTTCTTAAAGGCCCGGAATATTTTATTTCGGGCCTTTTTGTATAGCCGCAGTATACCACAGTAGAGAACGCAGTTTTATAATTGAATAAACTATTTGTATAATCCCCTTTCCTAATGTAGAATTTCCCCCGTTCTAATTAAATTCCCCCCCAATAGGTGCTCACCATGTTCAAGTCGAGTCTAACCCACAAGATCATCCTTATCATTGCCGCCACTCTTTTTATTGGTTTCGCAGGCCTTGGAATTATTTCTATATATCTTGAGTACACCGCTACAATTGATCTTCAGAAAAAGAATGCTCGCCAACTGGCGTCTACCGTCACCCATGACATTCTGAATCAGATGATCAAGGGCGATATGAAAGATTTCGAAGCGTATGTAGCCGAAATAAAGGCCAAAGGAGGCATCGCTGGAATCCGGCTGTTTAATGCTGACGGAAAAGAGCGGGGAAGCGGTGCCGTAAGTGAAGAGATGCGTGCGGCTATTGCTGCCGGTGCACCGATGGAATTGTCTGCCAGCAAGGAAGGCAAGCGTTTTCTTGATCTGGCGGTGCCTTTGGCACATGAAGAGCGCTGCCGGGTGTGCCACCCGGGGGATTCAAAATTTCGGGGAGGAGTTATTCTTACCACATCCCTTGAGGATGGTTTTGCCGCAGCGCTGCGCCTGACGCTGGTTATGTCAGCGGTCGGTGTATTTTTCTTTTTTGCCATGTTGGGGGCATTATATGTTTTTTTTAACCGCACGGTTGTTCATCAAATTGCAGGGCTCTATAGGCAATTGGGTGATCTGGCTGGAAGTGAAGGGGACCTGACAAAGGTCCTGCAGATTCAAACGAGCTGCGAAATCGGGCGGCTTGGCGAGGAAGTAAACAATCTGACCGAAAAAATACGCACAACATTTATTGATCTGTATACCCAAACCTGTCTGATCGGTACAAATGTCTGTGAATTGGCAGCTGGGACAGAACTGACGCTGAAAATGACTCAGGATCAGAAAGATCAGGCGTTTATGGTTGCCACTTCTACCGAGGAGATGGCCCAGACGATTCGTGAAGTGACTGAAAACACTCACCGGGCAGCATCGCTGTCCAGTTCGGTTGACAGTGCTGCCAGCAGCGGTATGGCTGTTGTTGAAGAAACCTGGAACTGCATGCAGCAGATTAGCGGCAGCGTGAATGACACACTGGTAATTATTCGTGAGCTGGAGGCGGCTTCGACGCATATCGGAGAAATGGTTGTTCTTATCGAGGATATTGCCGATCAGACGAATTTGCTGGCACTTAATGCCTCTATTGAGGCAGCCCGTGCCGGTGACGCAGGCAAGGGCTTTGCCGTGGTCGCCAGCGAGGTTAAGGGCTTGGCGGAGAAAACAACGACATCTACCCGTGCGATCAAAAAAGTTGTCGCAAATATCCAGAAGATCAGCAGCAACGCCGCAGATATGATCGGAACGGAAAGCACTCTCGTCCAGACGGGACTTGTCAAAGCGGAAGAAGCTCGTAACAGCCTGGAAAATATTAAAAATCATGCAAATGAATCGCGGGTTATGATCGAGCAGATTGCGACCGCTTCAGAAGAACAGAATGCCACAACAAATCATATTTCTGAAATGATCCGCCTTGTCTCCCGCAGTGCAGAAGAGACCAATACGATGATGCAGCGAACCAGCGAGGGGTTTGCAACATTTGCTGATGTTGTTGAACAGATTTACGGCTCTGTCGGTAAATTTTCGGTCGGAAATTATCATGACACGGTGAAGGCTTACATCCGCGAGATAGAAGCACAGGTTGTGGGGGCTATTGAAAAGGCACTCCGCGATCACAGTATCACGGTTGAGAGTCTTTTCGACCGGAGTTATGTACCGGTTCCCAATACGTCTCCACAAAAATTTACCACTCGGTTTGATACGTTCTTTGACAAGGTGATATCGCCGTTTCAGGAAGCAATTGTGAGCCGCGACAGCAAGGTGTTATATGTCATTTGTGTTGACAACAACGGCTATGTTCCGTGTCATAATTTACGCTTTACCAAGCCGTTGACCGGTGATGTTGAAGTAGATAAAAACAACAATCGAACAAAACGCCTCTTTAATGACAAGACGGGTATCCGGTGTGCCCGCAATACGGATGGCTTCCTGCTGCAGACGTACCGGCGTGACACCGGAGAAATTCTCAATGACATGTCACGACCGTTGGTTATCAACAACAGGCATTGGGGCGGAATCCGCATCGGCTATCTGGCTCCGAAATAGGGCTTTTGTGGCGCAACAATGACCGGTGCTTGAAAATACTACAATGCCTCTGCCGTTGTGTGGTACAAGTGGTCTCTCAGGTTTATTGATTGGATATTGAAGGCGGGGTTGTATGAAGCATTTGGGTGATATACTGGTCGAAGCTGATATTATCAGCAAGAAAACGCTTGAACGGGCGTTGGAACGGCAGAAATCTGAAAAAAACCGTTTGGGTGTTGTGCTTGAGGAAATGGGGGTTATTACCGAGGATGAACTGGTAGACGCCCTGTCGAAGCAGTTCAACTTTAAGACGATAAAGAACTTTGTCGGCCACACCTATGCACAAGAGCTGCTCGACATGCTGCCGTCCGATTTTGCCATGAAGAAGCTGGTTTTTCCGTTAAAGCAAAAGGATGCCATGCTTGCGGTTGCAATAACGGACCCCTTTGATCTGGAAACGATAGAAATGTTGAGTCGAATCACCGGTCTTCAGGTGGTTCCCGTACTTGCCACCCGTAAAGAAATTCTGAACGCGATTTCGGTCCATTATCTGAAAAGCAATTCTGAAGCAGGAGAAGCGATTCTCGTGGTGGAGGACTCAACACCGGTTGCGACAATTATCCAGATGGCACTTGTGAAGGAAGGGTATAAAGTCCTGCTTGCTACTGATGGCCTGGAAGCGCTGAAAATAGCAATATCGGAGCGTCCGAAGCTTATCATAACTGATTCCGTCATGCCGCGCATGGATGGTTATGGTTTGCTGCGAGCCATTAAAGGCAATCCGATGACTTCCGAAATCCCGATTATCATGCTGACCTCCAAGGCCTCAACCGAAGATGAACAGAAAGCGCTGGAATTCGGGTTCAGTGACTTTATCCCCAAGCCGGTCCAGCCGCTCCGGGTTGTTTCCCGTGTTAAGCACGTCCTTGATATGATGAAGAAATTCCGCCGTTAATTCTGCACACAGTCTGCGTCACCACCACGGCCGCGAATAATTTTTCTTCCTTTTGTGCCCGTTTCTGAATTCCCAGGGTGGGCGTGGGTTTGACTCCTGCCATAACCCGGCACGC
The DNA here is from genome assembly GCA_043743795.1 of Geobacteraceae bacterium. GTDB lineage: Bacteria > Desulfobacterota > Desulfuromonadia > Geobacterales > Pseudopelobacteraceae > JACRCG01. Next base: position 3,209 of record JAYTVV010000260.1, on the reverse strand, counting down.
CGCGAACGAGCCAGACTTTCCGCATCGATATATTCAGACGCATACGCCCCGCTCAGGTACTGACGGTACGCCCACGCCATCCCCTCAGACACCATTTCGCGATTGATGTCTTTGCCTTCATAGCGGATAACAGCCACGGCCCGCTTGTATTGATCGATGTCCATAATCTCCGCCGTCACGCGCCGCCCCATAATCTTATACATCAGTGTCCGTTTTGAAATGTCACCATACGGCTGCCCCGGCTTGTTGGGTTTATTCGTTTCAGGGGCATCAATCCCGTACAGCCGTACCTTTAGTCTGCTCTCCTCACGGGTTAACAATACTACGGTGTCGCCATCATAGACTGCCTTTACCAAGCCCTGCACCGTTCTTCCGGCGAAGGCGATGTTCGACAGGAGCAGAATCTGCACAAGGATAGTGAATACAATTTTCATTCAGACCAGTTCCGCCGCATAATTGAATTCGGTTGTACCGGAAAGCTCCCGGCCTGACTTAAAGGCGGCCATGATTTCGCTCCATCGTTCCCGTGGTTCTTCAGACAGATCTAACACAAAAGAACTGCACCCGTTCTGCCGTAATTCGCTGTGTCGTGCCGTCAGCGAGAAGGGCAGAGCAGAGCTGATAGTCTGTAGACCGTCGTGGCTGGTAACACGGTACGTTTCTCCCCGGTCGGAACGGAGCGGCGTGTTGGCATGCACGTCCTTGAGGCGGATTTTGGTGGTCATGACCGGCAGTGGTGAGTATGCCAGCAGCCGTTGCTCGATATCGACACCGGCAGCGAGCAGCCCGGCAATGTTGCTGCTGTCATCCTCCAGATAGAGCGTCGCTGCTTCCACGCCAAGTTCCCGCCAGGCAGCGAGCGCCTGGCTGTTGAGCGAAAAGCAGCGGTGCCAGGTCGAAATATGACTGTCGCGAAATTCCCGGAACAGTTCGAAGTGAGATAGATTGGCCGCCTCAAAACGGCGAAATCCGGCGTTGTACAAGGTACGCAGCGTGTCGCGATACAGCGGCACATCCCGATCAAAGAGGATAAACGGGAGTTGCCAGATAATGCGCTCTTCCGAGCCTTGCATCCGCGGAATCATTGATGGGATCTGGTGGATGGCCGCTTTTGAGAGCGGCAGCAGTGTGGCGTCAGCTCCGTTCTGAAGCGGAAATCGCCACTCTTTCGGTTCAGCCATAACAACGGTCAGCGTTTCACGCGATGCCGGACGCCGCGTGGCGGTCTGCACACTCTTCAGTTCCTGAAGGGCGCTCCTGCGGGCAACGGCAAGCTGTTCGCGGAATACCGCCGAGGATACTTCGAACAACTGCTGGTAAAACCGGCGTCGCAGATCCTTGAAGAGGGCTGATGGAATCAGTACCGCCGGAAAATCAGGCGCTTCGAGTGAATCAAGCCGGAATAGTGTTTCGCCGCATTTGGAAAACTGGCCTGACAAAACCGCCTGCATATCACCACTGCGAGCGGGCTCCAATTGACCAAGCGGAAAGCGCAACTCATGCTGCAGGCCGCTGACTTCGGCTGATATGTGGAGTATATTTCCGGCATCCTGTCCTGTCTCCGTCGCGGGGGACGGGACCAGTTTCAGCGTCAACCTGCAGGGGATTTTGTCCCCGTGCTTTCCGTCAAGTCTGCGCTGACAGGCGTTGTCACTCAGGGTATACGCCTCTTTCGATGAAACTTTATAGATCGAATCACCAACTGAAAAACTGAACGGCGTTTCAACCTCCACCAGGCTGCCGGCCGGCGCCTCCATGCTCTTCTTGCGATTGAAAGTCATCTCCCGTACGGTCCATGCCTGGCCGGCCATGTCGCTTTTGGGCTGTGCCCGCAGACGGTCTCCCACATGCAGACTGTCTCTGGTTTCAAAGATCAGACTTTTGCCCTTGATGCTTTTTATCTGACCGATAAAGCGGCCAGTGCCCCCCTTCTGCCAGGGATTGGCGATGTCATCCGGCTGCTGTGATGCCAGAAAACCTTTCGTCGGTGTGCGACCGAATGAGTATTTCAAAATTCCTTTGGCAACCGTCAGCGCCTCTTTATGCGACTTTTCCGGAGCGTCAAGCACGGTGCGGTAGGCTTCGACTACGGAAGCAACATACTCGGCAGATTTCATGCGCCCCTCGATTTTGAGAGACTTTACCCCCGCCTTGACCATATCCGGGATGAGGTCGATTGCCGACAGATCGCTGGTGGAAAAATAATGACCTTCTTTACCGCGATGATTATAGAGCCGACGACATGGCTGGGCGCAGCGCCCGCGATTGCCGCTGTGTCCCCCCAGCAATGAGGAAAAGAAACATTGTCCGGAAATGGAAAAACAGAGAGCGCCATGAACGAAACATTCGATCTCAACCGGTGTAGAGGCGGCGATTGCCGCAATTTCATCGACCGCCAGCTCACGCGCCAGTACGGCCCGCTGGAAACCGAGCTCCTCCAGCATTTTGACACCCGGAGTATTATGAATCGTCAGCTGGGTCGATGCGTGGAGCGGAATGGAGGGAAAATGGTTGCGGATAAGACGTGCCACCGCCAGATCCTGCAGGATGACGCCATCAACCCGCATTCCTGCCAGGGCGGCCAGCGTATCAACCAGTTGTGGCAGTTCCTTTTCCTTCACCAGGGTGTTGAGGGTGATGTAGATCCGTCGGTTCTGACCATGGGCGTATGCCAGCATTCGCTCCATCTGCGCCAGGGTGAAGTTTTTCGCCCTGGCCCGGGCCGAAAAATCCTGCAGACCGGCATACACGGCATCGGCGCCCTTTTCCAGGGCGGCGAAGAATGATTCCAGCGAACCGGCCGGGGCGAGCAGCTCCGGCTTTGTGTGCGTACTGTTCATAGTTTTTGTACTCCAAAATCTTCCATGGCAAAGTGGAAGACACTATATCATAAATCACAAACCAGCAACAGCGAGATACCACCTGACAAAACCGGCGAAAGCGGGTTTTATTGGAGGCGTTTATCTACATAACAATTGACAGACAGGGACAGCTTGACGACAGCGAGGAGTGTAAAAAGAGGAGAGTGCTTTATTTATGGAAGATTCAGCCCGAGTCGCTTCATAACGGTGGTGTTCGTTTTTACCGCCGTACCGGCCGGGTAGACATGCCGCCGCACATCGGAACCATCGGAACCATCGGAACCATCGGAACCATCGGAACCATCGGAACCATCGGAACCATCGGAACCATCGGAACCATCGGAACCA
>JAYTVV010000259.1:0-4793 GCA_043743795.1 Geobacteraceae bacterium | reverse complement strand
CCATTATGGTCAGGCCTCCGCGTAAGTTGTCGGGGTAAAATTTTTATAAATTACAGGCAGCATGCTGAAAAGTCAAGGGAAGGACGTATCTGATTGCGCCCGTTGCGCATGGTAGAGACGCTCCAACAACGTGGAGAGGCTGAAAGGGTATCGTGTCATGGTTTTTGATAAAAAACGAAACTCATGAATGAAAAAACGGAGAGCAAGGTTCCAATACGGGAACGAAACGATCAGGGCATCGGCACAGCTGGCTTCTGAAGCCAGGCCTCCAGGAGATGAACGAGAGCAGCCAGACTGAAGGGCTTGCTCAAATAATCGTCCATACCATGGGCCAGGCATTTTTCGCGGTCACTATCCATGGCCAGGGCGGTCAGGGCAATGATCGGGAGAGGGCGATGAGCGCTGTCGGCCAGCTGCCACGGGAACGAACCTGATGTTTCCCGAGCACGGATTCTGCGCGTTGCCGTATAGCCATCCATTACCGGCATCAGGCAATCCATGAGAACAAGGTCGTAACGCCGTTGGGAGAGAGCCTCCAGCGCCATGGCACCATTATCTGCAAGGGTCACCGCACACCCCAGGCTTTCCAGCTGTGCCGCGGCTACCTCCTGATTGACCACATTATCCTCTACGAGAAGGATGTCAGCCGAAAAAAGAGCCTGAATCTGCCCGGTATCATCTTCAGCCGAGTCACAGATCCCATTCAGGGCAAGCGGTTCCTTTTGCAATACCGCCATAATTTCCCGCAGCAAATGCGATGCAATAACCGGCTTATTAACAAAAGCGATCATTGTCATAGTTGTGAGCTGGGTCGACAGTTCTTCCGGGTGGAGCTGTGAAAGGAGGAGCAGAGGTATATCTTTAGTATCCGCATCGGCCTTGATTCGATAGAGCGGGCTCAGGTCCGGTTGATGCGAATCACTCAAATCCATCACTATGAGATCAACCGGGAATCCGCTTACGTGTGCATCATGCAAAAGCTTCATGCCCTGTGCTTCCGATGCAGCGTCCTGAACATGCATGCCCCACTGTGTCAGTTGCCTGCACAGCACGTGATTGTAGCGCTGATCAGCCCCCACCATCAGCGCCCGCTTACCGGGCAGCGTATCATCATTTCGCGGGCGAACAAGCATATCGACGGACGCCGCGCCAAACAGAAGGGTAAAGGTGAAACAGGCCCCTTCACCTTCCCTGCTTTCCACATAGATACCACCACCCATCAGCTCAACCAGTTGCCGGGTTATTGCCAGCCCCAACCCGGTTCCACCGTATTTGCGTGTCGTCGAACCATCGGCCTGGCGGAATGGTTCAAAAATTGTTCCCTTTTTCTCGGGAGCAACACCGACACCAGTATCGGAAACCGAGCAGGAAATCCGCACAGTTTCGGCTGTGGCCTCAACCAGCTGCAGATCAACCACAATCAGACCCTGATCGGTAAACTTGATGGCATTGCCGATCAGGTTTACCAGAATCTGGCCAAAGCGTACCATATCCCCTCTGACAAAGAGCGGGAGTCTTGAATCCATCAGACAGACCAGCTGCCCCCCCTTTGCGTGAGCAGCTTTGCCGAAGGATTCAATCGCTCCCTCGGTTGCGGCAATCAGATTGAAGTCTTCCGACCCGAGCTCCAGCTTACCGGATTCTATCTTGGATATGTCGAGGATATCATTGATCACCCCCAACAGCCCGAATGCCGATTTATGCGCCTGGGCAGCATAATGCTTCAGTTTTGGCGCCAGGTCATTATGAAGAAGCAGTTCAAGCATGCCGATTACCCCGTTCATGGGGGTACGAATCTCATGGCTCATATTGGCCAGAAACTGTGACTTGGTAGCGTTGGCTGATTCGGCCGCTTTTTTGGAGATAATCAGCTCTACAACCGCGGTTTCCAGCCGTTTGTCCCGAGTCTGAATATGCTCCAGCATACTGTTAAAACCATCGATCAACGTCCCCAATTCATCGTCGGCATGTTTTTCAGCCCTGACGGAAAAATTCTCCGTTTTTGAAAACGTATGGATCGTCGTGACAAGGTTTGATATCGGTTCAGAAATGATGCGCTGTAAACGTTTGGCAATAAAATAGAGGACGCACGACATCACAACAAAGCCGACCAGTGTGACCCAGACATACAACCAGAGACTGTCATATAATGAGCTTAAATCGCTACGGACAGCCAAGAAGCCGATCTGTCGCGGTCCCAATGTTATGGGGCGTACGAGGTCCAGAGAATCATGGCTGAAGTGATACCCACGAGGGTTGCCTTTATAGAGTTGTTGTGCCTGCTGGTCAAAATCGGTGGAATCTGTTGGGGGGGCAACGGCCGCCTTCTGGTAGGATGCAAACACCGTCCCGTCCGGACTGTAGATGGTCGCGGTACGGATATTTTTTTCAACATTGAGTGCTGAAAGAATTTCATGGGCGGTGCCCTTATCTTTGAATGACAGGGCAGCGGTGCTGTTGTTGGCGGTAACTTCTGCTAATGTTGAAATAGTGGAAAGTGTTTCCCGGCGAAACGAGACAACCTTGTCTGTCAGGTACAACACGGAACAGATCACCTGAACCAGAACGCACAAGGCCATGTTCATGGCAATGAGCTTCTGTTTTATAGGTAGATTGTTAAGATAACTCATTCAATGGGTCCCGACTGAATGGATAGCATTAATACGGTATGGCTATGCGCAATAGCTTCGAATTGATCTGCAACCTGGACGGTTCTGCTGCCGTAACATTTGCTTCGATCTGAACACGGTTATTTTTAAAAAGTAGGTTGATCATGCCGCCCTGACGGCAAAAACCGACATGATCTCCAACGGTAAGCATGTTGAGAGGCTTGAGGTTTGCTAAAATCTCAGGAAGATTTCGTTTCAAAGAGGTGCTGATGAAGAGCAGATGGCACGGCTGCAAACCCTCACGGTACGAACGCCGTTCGATGACAATGGGGTGCCCCTGAACCGACTCACCTTTTACCGTCTTATCCAAAACCGTATTGAAGGGATCATCACCGAGAATCAGTATTCTGAAGGGCGCAGCGGGACCGGAAAACGAATCTTCGGGCCATTTGACAAAGCTGGTCAGGTTAAGGAGAAAAACCGCTTTAACCTGGTATTCGGGGAAAGGTTGCACCTCTGCATGGCTCTTGGCTACCAGCATAACCATAAGCATAACGAGCAGTATTTTAAATTGCCGGAACCAACCCATAACTGCCTTCGAGCCGAAAGAATTTAACAGGAGTACCTAACAACGGGGTGCCAGTAACGAAGCGTCACTCTTCAGCTTAATAGTAAAACTTGGCCTGGCCAAAGAAACTGCGCTCGATCCGCATGGCCTTCAATCCCAAATCGTCGCCAAATTCGGCATGATCTTTTTGCAGCAGGTTCTCACCCTTTATACTGAGTTCGACCCAATTCAGCGGCTTCCAACCGAGTCGAAGATCCAGCCGGACATAATCTGCAACCCTGCGCTGATCGAGCCGGGAGACATAGTACAGGGCTGGGTCAAGTTCGAAATGATTCGGTAGATCCATGTGCGAACGCAATGAGAACTGGTGTTCCGCCCCCTGATTATACTCTTGGATCGGTTGGTTAGGGATCGGCGACGGCAGGTCATTGAGGTTCATCCGCAACCAAGAGTAGCCGGCATTAAGCCGCCACCACTCTGCCAACTTCATATTGAAGAAGGCCTCCACGCCAAAGGTTTCTCCCTTCAGGTCATTACCCACCTGCAGGGGAAGGGTGGTGGTAACACCTCCCGGGCCAAGCACCGTAGTCGGAGTCCCGACAACCGTACTTCTCAGGCGTTTGTAATCATTGTAAAATGCCGTCAGGTCGTACGACAGCCAGCCCACATGCTGGGCTCGATATCCAATTTCGTAGGCCAACAGCTCCTCGGATTTGAACGTGCGATTACCAGTTGCGGAAACAAGCGTTCGTGAAGGCACCGTAAAACCTGGCGGGATAACGACGGTTCCCCTCAAATCATAGACGGTTGCCTTAATATCGACGTCGGTACGTGACGGGGACCGGACGGCGCGGGAAATCGACATCCAGACCGATTGGCTCGCATCCGGCGTCCAGAGCAGACGGGCAGACGGTTGCACCTCAAACCCGGTATAATCGTTATGCTCGAATTTCGATCCCATGATGATGTGGAAGCGTTTGTCAAAGAGGGCGATATCATCCTGAATGAACATGTTGTACAGGTTATCCTGGCGCTTTGGTGGGACTAATTCCGAAGTGACGCCTGGCCGCGCGTCATCACCGGTCCAACGATACCCACCACCCGTGTTCAACTCATGATTGCCGAACAGGTACATACGGTAATTGAAATCGGTATCGACGGTATCCCGCGATTCCCTCATATAGGCATCGTTACGTCGGGAATGATCGTAATACGCCTGTAGTGACAGCCCGCCGCCGCCCTGTAATTGCCGCTCCCAGCGCGCCAACACATTTCCTCCCGAGAGTCCCACTTTGCTGGGGAAAACACTGGGAATCGTGCCGGGAAGATTCATGGTCTGACCGGAATCTCCGGAATAGATGTCCCCCTGAAACCGCACCGTGTCATTGGCGTTTAGCTCCCAATCCGTACGGAATCCGCCCCGTTTGACATCCCAGGCATCCTCCGCCGATTTCCCCTTATTATCAACAGCATCGTCATTGGCCGTATACTTGCCAAATAATCGATAGCTGCCTTTTTCACCAAGGTTGCCACCGTACCGCACGCCACCCTCGCCACGCAGCTTGTTTCCTGCAGCCGCGCTGGCAAAAAGACCTTGGGTCTGCTCGGAATTTTTG
>JAYTVV010000258.1:0-9475 GCA_043743795.1 Geobacteraceae bacterium | reverse complement strand
CTGCCGGTCTACATGGAAGCGGGCATCTCCGCGTTGGAACGGATCTACATAAATGGCGGCAAGCGTGGCTACCTGGTCAGCATGGCGCCGGGTGAGCTGATCCGGGTGCTGAAGCCGATTCAAGTCAAGGTCGGCATTGCGGGCTGACACCTGCATTTGATTCTTCCTGGTTCACCATATCCCACATCTTCTCGAGTATTCTCACCATCGCCAGGGTATCCAGCTTGCAATACTCCAGCAACTGCGAGCGAAGTTCCTGTCGCTCATCTTCTGCAGTTGTCATAATCATCCGCAACCATCCATCAGCAGCCATCTCACCGTTACTGATTTCCAGATCATCATAACTCAAGTCAGCGACCATGCCCGGCAGGACATACTTGATTGAATAGGACCCGTTGAACCTGCTGTGATAGATGGATTTATCCCTGAATGGGACCATCATATCGACGATGTCATTGATTAACCCGCTGATCCGGCCGGCTGATTCAGGGTAAGAGCTGGCAAGGTCTCGCAGTCGCTGGACCTCAAAGGTTGCATTCCAGGTAATGATGCATGAATCGGGCGGAACTGCCGCCAGCAAGGCCTTCAGGAAACCCGGCCTTGGATCGCCGGCCCCGTCTGCAAGATATTCGATATGTCGCGGCACCGCTCCCGGTTTATCAATCACATGAAGTGAATATTGAAAAGGTATCTGCTGATAGGGCCGGGTCCCATCCCACTTTGGCACCGGCAGCATGAACGTCGTCTCGAAGTCCATAAAACAGAGTGGATAGGTTAGTCCCTCAAGGAATTGTCTGACAGCGTTATGATCAACATGCAGAAACTCTTCCCGCAAACCGCGCTGCTGAAGAATCTGCCGCCACCCGAGACGTCCTTCGGGCACGTCGTTTATTGACAAGAAACCTTCACGATAGAGATCCCAGACATTCGGTTTCCCGTGCCCCCGGAATTCAAACACCGAGTTTTCCGGCACATGCTGCCAGCAGTGTCCAAGGAACTGGCAATCATAGGGAGTGCTGCACTGTGGTCCGATATCAATGGCAGGTACATCCTCATTCAACATGGCTCGCTGGGCAATGACGTTATCCTTTACAAAGGACTGCTTTCCCCTAACCACATCGGTCAGGTCCAACATTGCAAAGAGTTTATCGACTTCAATCTCACCTGCTCTGACATAGGTCGTATCGATATGAACCAACCCGGCGTAGGCCAGTTCCAGGCCAGCCCCGCTGACCGCGTAATACTGCAGGGCGATATCATCAAGATAAACATCTTTGCAGCCGGTGGATGACTTGACCTCATGCAACTCCCACCCGTTGTCACTATGATGAAGGATATCGACCTTGCAGAAGATATTATCAAAGCTGAAAGTTGCTTCGTAGATGGTCTTCACGCCGTCTTCAATAAGTTGACGTGTTTGCGCTATTTGTTCGGCAGGCGTGAGACCGTCATAGGGGACTTCCGCGCCGCCGGGAAACAGCCGCTGGGCCAGGATGCCGACATCCGTACCGGAATCAAAAGCGGCCTGCTGGGAGCCGGAGATTTTATCTTTCAATTCCGGCTTGTTTTTGTGTAACCAGAGATACTTGTGGCATTGCAGTCCCTTGATGTAGAGGGATTTACTGAGGTAGGGGGAGTAACGTTTCGGTTCAATGTTCACTTTTGAATTCTCCGTGGTATTTTTGAAAAAGTCGGGGAAATAGGTCTTCAGCCAGGCGCACAGATAGGCAGTCAGAGCATACCCCATTGCCAACGGCTTGGGAAATGCGTTTCCGGCTGCGGTCGCCATCATGGTAAATATTGCCTGCGCTGACGATTCCGGGATCCTCAGCCGTTTGCAACCGGTTACAAAGCGCTCTTTCCACTTAACCAGCTCATCCGATGCATCCCCGCACAAAGCATTCCTGAACTGTGACGCTTCAAGATAACTGAAACCCGCCAGCTTTTCAGCTATATCCGTAATCTGCTCCCGGTAAATAATGATGCCATAACTTTCCTTGAGTATGGGCCGCAACGGTGGAAGCAAGGACATGACATTTCCCTTGCCGCTCTTGGAAGAAACCAGCAGATCGGCTGTGCCGTCAGCCAGCGGTCCGGGGCGATACACGGCACAGAGAGCCATAATATCCTCGAAGCGGTCCGGCTTCATGGCTTGAAGCATCTCCCGGATGTCTGACGACTGCAGATTGATTACGTCGGTTGTATCGCCAGATTGCAGCATCCGGTACACGGTCAGGTCATCAAGTGGTATGATGTTCAGCAGGGTGTCATACGGATAATCGTGTCGAATCCGCTGCACAATTTCAGCTAGTATCTCAACTCCGCTAGGAGGAATTCCCCAGGTCAGAGCATTTTTCAGAAACTCGTCCATTGAGATATGCTGCCTTCCGAACGAAAGATTTTTCAGGGTGATTTTCGCGACCTTTTTCATAGCTGCGTCTCACAGACGTAATCAGACGATGTTGCATTATCAATTTGTTTTAGACCTTCCAGCGCCCCGCATGTCATCGATATATGGGGCGGTCGTATGCTTGGCTCGCGTGGATTGATGCGAATAACAGTGGCGTATTCTTTTCGCCCGATACGCTCTGATATGTTACGGATCGTGGGAATGGTCTTTCCAGCGCCCATCTCAATAACCACAATGCGGCGGCCCGAATTGCTTTTCAGAAACCGGTCAAAAGCATGATTCTGAGCCAGAGTTCGCTCATGCAGCCATGAGTAGTCGCCGAACATTAAAATATTCGGGCGGCAAACCTTGCCACAGGCTATACATCGGGGAAGCGAGTCAATGGCACGCATGGTGGTTTCATCAATCCGGAAGATTTCATCATTATGCCAGATTGTGTCATTGCAGCGCGCCTGACACTGCAGCCAGTGAATTGAACCATGTACTTCATACATCCGCCGCTCGTCATATCCGGCTTTCTGAAACTGCCCATCAACATTGGAGGTGACAACAAAGTAATCGGCACTGTTCTTCTCTATCCACTTTTTTATGATCTGGAAACCTTCGTGGGGGATCGTTTCCCGATACAGATTGGTGCGGTGCCCGTAAAAGCCCCAAGCAAAATGAGGGTCTTTGATAAAATGCATTGGTGTGGCGCAGCGTTCAAATGAAAGACCTAGCCGGGCATATGCTGGATAGGCATTCCAGAAACCATGATCTCCGCGAAAGTCAGGCAGACCGGAATCCACTCCCATGCCTGCCCCGGCAGAAATTACGAATACCTCAGCCTCATTGATCAGTTGCGCGGCCCTACAGAATTTGTCGCTGTTCATCGTGATCTCCAATTCTTAACTGTGGGACATCAATATATCACGTCAGCGGCCACTGATTCTGATAGTTCACCTTGATATCGGTCCAGACCTCCCCGATACGTTCCAGGTGAGAAAACGGTATACTGTACTGGTCGTGCAATTGGCGGAACAGCCAGCAATGGCGTTCTACACATAGCGCGGACCCCCGCATGTCGCAATAGTCAAAAGTGTTCCCAATCCCCCAGTGATCAGGCGACACGGCCCTTTTGCCGTTATCACGCACCTCGGCAACAATGGCACAGTCATCAGAGGTATAATGACAATCCCAGAATGCCGCCCCGTCGTAAGCATACGGATCATCTTCCTTCAGAAAGAACGTGAAGTGAAGTTCAATCTCGTAATCACTGATATCGTCATAGTTTTTGACACGCTGCTGCATCTCCTCATTCAAAAGAGCACAACGGGCCATGACATCCGTTTCCAACTGGATCAGTTTGCGGTTCAGGCCAAGTGCGACCTCAACAGTCTCCGCTGTCAGCGGTGCCAGGCAATCCGACCTATATGCTTCATTCGCCTGCAATACCGCCAGTACAGCTTCGGAAGAAACCAACTTTTCTGCCAGAATGTCGGTATAGTGGATTACCATCGATGGCACAGGCTGATTTCGCTCAGTCAGTTCCGCTGCTTGAATCCGTTCAAAAACTATGGCCTCAATATCCTGTGCCAGGATTTTGTGCCTGTATTCATCCGCCAGATAATACATGCGGAGATATCGTCCTATCGTTGCATCGAAACATCTGAATACGGCATTGACGCTTATTGTATCCATAAGTTACCGCCTTTTTTTGATACTTTATCAATCAATATGAGGTGGTCAGCCATTCGCCAGAGCCTCCCGTCCCCATTCATCAATTACCATGGCTTGCTCGATGGCAGCAGGGTCAGCAATTCGCGCCATCAGGGCTTCGTGCAGTGCCGGCAGTGCTTGGGCCACATGCTTCTGCTGTTTTCTGCTCAAGCGTTTTCCAGGGGCATCGCCGTAAATGACGATGTACAGGATATCGCCGATAAAGGCCGCACGCCCCCGTAAATGTTCCTTGTGGCTACGGTGCGCCAGTATGCTCCGGTCGCCATGGGGCGGATTGTCGTAGTGGGCATCGCAGGCGTCCAGCACTTGACAATCGGGGGTAATCCAAAATACCAACAATGGCTGGCTGTGGGTGATGGCGCGAATGGCGTCGTAGGCGTCAGGTTTTGAGGTGATCTGTTTGAACAGCTCGGAATGGCGTGGCATTGGCTTGTCCTCGTTTTATGATCTTTGAGGACAAGCGTATCGTTGGCGTGTGACAATTTAAGACAAAATCAGGAGAGAATTTTTGAGGAGGGAATAATTATCTCGCCGGAATCCAGTAGCTGATTTCCACGGTATAGGCTGGATTGACGGCATCGCCGCCATCAGATTTTATCCACTGGTTTTTTCGGGCGATAGCGGACTTTGACAGAAGGCTCGGCGAATTCGATTGTCGCCGTGCGGAGAATATCCTCGCAAGCGACTTGCAATACGCGGCAGTTGTCTTTGCGGATTGAACGACCAACGCCTGGCGGTCTGCGGGTAATCGCGCCGGTTCAGCATGCTGTGTGAACGTTTGGCAATGGCAACGCTCCGCGAATAGATGTAGCTTTTCAGGTCAGCGTAATCGTCTTCAATTGAAACAGACCAGCCAATGGTAGGGAGAACTGAGAGGGTTGCTGTAAAGACGACACTTAGGTGCATATGATTTATTATTTAGGTAACCATCCCCAAGGTTTTTCTTTGTATTGATTTAGCTCAGGCTTAGCTTTCTTTCCTTGATAAAAAATGGCCCAAAGCTTTTCTTTTTGCCACGGTTCTTTCATGTCTTGCGCTATATTTGCAGGGAGTACATAGACCTCTGGCAAAGAATCAATTGTCTCGAAAGCATCATACTTAAGTAGGACATAGTACATATTTTCCGTTTCTTTTTCCTCAAGTTGATCTATCCCCCATTTTCCTCCACTACGAACCGCTTTTACGCTAATAGAAAAATGATTTTTTTCTTTTGACCGTACCAAAATATCAATTGATTTAGCATGTCCTAGAGTGAGACTTGCCTCATATCCAAGCCGAAATAATTTTTCCATCACGAAAAACTCTCCAGCCATCCCTGTCGCATGTGACTTTTCTGACATATCAGCCTCCGTCCAAAAGAAAACCAATTATCCTTATTTTAAATCTAAAGTGTCCCTATCATAAATACCCAAATATTACAATGACGATCACGGTGTACCCTTCACCGTTAGTAAAGCCAGCCAACCTGACAAATTCATTGTAAATATCCGCCGCCAGAAATAGCTTCTAGCCATGGAAACAGTCGTAAATATGATAGTCAGCCAGAAATTTTGACCTATTGAAACAGTTACCCCGAAGAGCGGGAATACCATAATGGATGTAATCCAGCCAACAGCAATACCCGAAAGGTTGTTTATCGTGCACTCGACCAGGCTTTCCATTCTTGATTGCGACATGCACCACCTCCTCATGTGATGATCGGCAGATTCAAATGTTGCCCTTTTTTCACGTATCCAAAGGACTCAATAAAATTGATACAAAACACTCCGACCCAAAAAGCAGGATAGTTGGGCCTTGGTCGCCTAGTTGAAGTTTTCCCGTTATTATCAATGGTTCGCCTGATTTTATCATGCTGGACACTTCCGAATAAATATCACTAAATAGAGTTATTTCTATCGCACCTGTCACATCACTTACCGTCACAGATGCCATTACTGCACCCCGTTTAGTTGTAATTTCTCTTAGACCTGTAACGTTACAATTTATCCGTACAATACTGCCGTCTATTCTTTCGCAAAGGGAAGCGATGCTTGATAGAACAATTTTGCTTAAATCAGTTCTCTCGATCCCTGGTGTCAATCCATTGCGACGTATAAATAGTTTATTCAGAGCATGGTATTCTATTTGAGATACTGGTTCAGTTTCCGGGTTATAAAACTGAAAACAACCACCTAGTGTGCCAAATAAGGTGGCATCCAGTCTATGAATGGATCCAATAGAGTAGACAGATTCCAATTCACTGACTTCTGGCGTGGCTCCGTCATCAGCATGTAAATTGATATCTGCTGGCACTTTTTCTCCCCAACCGTCCAAAACAAAACCACTCACTGAAATTTGAAAATACGGATCTCCGGAAGTGTGATGAAAAACCATAACGTTATCAACTTTGAAGACAGTAACAAGCCGCGTTTCTAATAGCCATTCAGATGCAGATTCCATTCATTTCTCCGTTGCTGAATGAGTGCCATCAATTTGCAATCTTCAACGTAGAAGATTTCAGGACATGGCGATGCAGGTTTGACGACATCGACAAGTAGCCGCCCCAGACGCCGGTCAGGATTTTCAAGCCATAATTGCTCAATCATATGCAGTATTGGTCTGATTCGTCTTGGGTTTCTCATGATATCCCTCCTTGTTCATTGGCAAAACGACCAGAGATTTTGCTGCAACCCTACCTATTCTTGCTTGGTTTTGTTGGCGCTTCCTCCTGTGAATAACCGGCATTTCAAAACTTTTCCGCCCACTTTTCCCAAAAACCGGGTTCATCATGATGGGCATTTTTCATGGCCACCTCCAGCGGCAAACAGTAGAATCGAATGCTTTCATCCCGCATGGTGCCATCAGGGTTTTCCAGATAATCCCTGACGAGGCGGTATTGCGGATTGTTTTCATCATACGGTACATCTATGTATATCTCACCAAGGTAAGATCGAAAACCTTGCTCGTTTGCCACTGGCCCGCATTCCTGCCAAGAGATGACATTTTCATCGAGCCAAGCCAAGACTTTTTCCCTTCGCTGATCCACCCGGTATTCATAGTCACGCCAGGAGTCGTCGCACTCTCCGTCTTCCATCTCGTTCGCATAATCACCCCATTTTTCCGGGTGGAATTCTATAAACAGAACCGCGCACTGTTTTTTCCTGGCTATGGCATCAATATGTTCAATCAATTTTGGCATGCCAAGTGTCTCTCTTGTTTTATATCAAACTGCTTCAGGCACATCCATGACGATTCTTTACAATGTGCACTTTCCTTCTACCATCGCAATCGTACAAAAGCACCACTACATCAGATGATCTCTCGATAGTGTCATCAGAAAGGTCACGGAGTAACGGTAAACGCATCATTTGGAACGCCTGATTGAAGCCGCGTAAACAGCCGCCGCCAGAAATAGCTTCTAGCCATGGAAACAACCGTAAATATGATAGTCAGCCAGAAATTTTGACCTATTGAAATAGTTACGCCGAAGAGTGGGAATACCATGATGGATGTAATCCAGCCAACAGCAATACCCGAAAGGTTGTTTATCGTGCACTCGACCAGGCTCTCCATTCTTGATTGCGACATGCACCACCTCCTCATGTGATGATCCACTATTCCATGGGCATGTGACATTTTTAGACAATTCGGCAAACCGTTATTGACTCACTGGCTGCTATTGACTATGTTCCGAAACATGTTTGCGTATCATCTGTATTGTTGATTCCGTTGCATGGGAGGTGTTTTGTGAGCTGGGGCAAGCATATGGTAAAGATGTTACGGGCCGTGGAGGTGCTGGCTCGTCCGGGCGGCGCAACCATGGAGGAACTGGCAAACGAGCTGGATGTTGATCGTCGCACTTCGTACCGCATCCGCGAGACTCTTGAAGAGTTGAATTTCCCTGTTTACGAAGACAGCTCGGCGCTTGATGGCAGAAAACGCTATTGTTTTGACGCTGATTACTTGCGCAAGCTCCCCAATCTGAATGTTCCGGAGCTGAATCTTTCGTTATCTGAACTGATCGCTCTGTATTTCATCCGCAGCGGCAGCCGCATGTTCCGGGGAACAGACATCGAGCGCAATATTGAATCGGCCTTCGTAAAGCTGGATGCCTTCATGCCCGAGGGGATTTCAAAACGACTGGATCAGGTCAAAACCCTCTTCGTGGTCAGCTCAAAGTACGCCAAGGATTACAGCACCAAGCAGGATTTGATCGAAACCCTGACTGATGCCATTTTCCGGCAGCAAACCTGTCAGGTCGATTATCATTCCTTCCATGATGACCGGCAGAAACAGTTCCGCATTGACCCGCTTCATTTTTTCGAGCGAGACGGCGGCTTGTACCTGTTTGTGCGGACCAGCGACTACGGGCACATTCGGGTATTGGCGGTGGAGCGTATCGCAACACTCTCCATTACGAATGCGCCATTCTCATACCCGCAAGATTTTGATCCGGATGCGCTTTTGGAAGATGCATTCAGTATTGTTTATGATGATCCCGTCAGACTGAAGATCCGTTTCTCGTCGGAAGTTGCCCGGTACATCAAGGAGCGGCGTTGGGCAAAAGAACAGACTGTCAGCAAACTGGAAGATGGTGCCATTATTTTGGAGTTGAATACATCCGGCTGGTGGGATGTGAAGAAATGGGTGCTGTCGTTCGGGGCGGATGCGGAAGTGCTGGAACCGGTGGAGATGCGGGAAGAGATCAGAAATGAGTTGTTCTGCTCCTTGAAACATTATGATGCAGAGGAATCATGAACCTGTTCGGGTTGATAGATAAAAGACTTTAGCCTGCGATAAAATATTCACGGTTCTTTCCTGTCAATCCCCTTGAGACGTGAAATGTGCTTACGATCAAACTGAGTAGAGTTCCGTTATCCCCTGTTTTTCCATGACAGCCGCAATGTAGCCGTCTATGAAATCGATGTTGGCCGTTTCATACAACTCCACTGCTCGGGCGACCTGTACACCATTGATGACATCCAGGCCGGGCGTCGCCAGGATGCCGCGAACCAGAGGGGCAATATCGGTATTCTTGAGCGCATATCCCGACTCCAGCACCCAGACCACCTCGGCAATAACCATCTCAGTTGTAACCAGTTTCACCACGCCGGCAGCGGCATCGTCCAGCAACCGCTCCACCCGGTCGGCCTTGGCAGGATCGTCGTTGGTGAGGTAGCGGATAAACAGATTGGTATCGACAAAACACGCCTTCATGCCATCTCATCCTTGACCCGGTCGGCAACAGCGGCCTTGGCGGCCGCCCGCTCGGCCGCAGCGTCTCCGCTCCCGACGGCCTTTACCGCTCCACGCAACGCCTTGAGACTTCTGACCGGTGTGAGTACTATTCGATCTCCTTCAACCATA
>JAYTVV010000257.1:0-2470 GCA_043743795.1 Geobacteraceae bacterium | reverse complement strand
CACCATTGGTCTTTACAGTGCACTGGCCGGTTTTATCCCTCATGTCATTACTATTTCGCTGCGCTGGGCAGCTACCGGCATTACGCCTTTTATTGATATCTCAGAGTCTCTTATTCTTGGCTCTTTTATGGCGGTGCTGATTTTCCTGGTTTTTCAGTTTACGTCAAAAAAAGTGCGCCCGCTTGGAGCTTTGGTTATTCCAGTAGTTTTTGTGTTGATGGGTTGGGCCGGCACATTGATTAAAGAAGTAGCAGCTACGCTAGCCCCGGCACTGCAAAGCGGTTGGATATGGGTACATATAGTTGGCGCATCAGCAGGTTTTGCCTCTGTGCTTATAGC
This sequence comes from Geobacteraceae bacterium, assembly GCA_043743795.1. Lineage (GTDB taxonomy): Bacteria > Desulfobacterota > Desulfuromonadia > Geobacterales > Pseudopelobacteraceae > JACRCG01. Next base: position 2,131 of record JAYTVV010000257.1, on the reverse strand, counting down.
GGCAGGTATTGCTTTGATGTACCTTATGAAAGAGACAAGGTTTGGCGGCATTTACGATAAAATGCCAGATCTCCAGACACTGGATATGTATTCGTATCGATTTGTTGCGGGCGGATTTATCATGTACGGTCTGATGATGGTTTCCGGTTGTTTCTGGTCCAATCAGGTGAAGGGGAGTTACTGGGGGTGGGATCCGGTCGAAGTCTGGTCACTGGTTTCGTGGCTTACTTATGGTATTTACCTGCACCTGCGTGTCACCTTCGGCTGGAAGGGGCGTAAACTTGCCATTTATGCGCTCGTTGCCCTGATTGCCATGATTGTAAGTTACTGGGGAATTCCGTTTACTGTTGAAACATTCCATTCTGGTTTCAGGATTGATCATAGTTGAATAAGAGGAAAGTGAATATGCTAAAACCGTATCTGAATCTCCCCCGATACCATGACTGTCCTCCGTCTGCTTTTGTAGCAGCTTTTCGGACTGTCCACAATATCGGGGGAGATTCAGTGTCGACTACAGCGCGGTGAGTCAGGAGCGGAAGAGACTAAGGGAGCGGGTTGCAAAAGATGAAAAGATTGAGATGTTTATGAAAAGGCTGGAAGGCATATTGTCAATGATAAAGATTTGACCCCCAATAGCTTTTACTATCAGGAAAATCCTTGATGTTATATATGCCATGAGTCACTATGAGTCATAATGAATCTCTTGTTGGAGGTGGAACGACCATGCGACAAATGACAGTCCGTGATATACCTGATGATATCGAAGCGATTGTCCGCAGTGAGGCAGCAGTGCGTGGAGTCAGTTTGAACAAGGCTCTTTTGACGGTGCTTAAGCGCGGAGCAGAGCAAGTGTCGGTGCCGTTTGTGCATCAAAAACGGATAAAGGACAGATTCACCCGTTTTTGCGGCGTCTGGAATGATGATGATGCCGCTAATTTTGATGATGCAACGGATAAGCAGCGTACGATCGAGAGTGAGTTATGGCAGTGAAGCGCGTACTGCTGGATACGTCCGCCTATTCGTATTTAATGCGTGGCAGTAAGGGCGTTACAGATTTACTTAACAATGCTGACGATGTGTTGCTCTGTTCTGTGGTTGTTGGTGAACTGCTTTCAGGTTTTAAAAAAGGTGAAAACGAAAAGCGAAATAAGATGATTCTGGATGATTTTCTGACGGTTACCAATGTCAGTATCGTGTCAATTGATGATGTGACCGCAGAACGCTATGCCGTTATACTTGATTTTTTGCGCAGGCAGGGGACACCGATTCCGACTAATGATCTCTGGATTGCTGCTTGCGCTATGCAGCACGGCTTGACTTTGATTACCGGCGACAGACATTTTACTCTCGTTCCACAAATAATTACTCAAACAGCAACATTATAAATATTGATACAAGGATCCCTGCCTTAACGTATTGAGGAGACACTACGAAATCGGAACTACTGTTACTTTAGAAACACTCTTGGGGGCAGGCTTGTTTTCCTGTCAATCGGCTGATTCTTGAAAAAAGCTGATGAACAGATCAGAGTCGGATTTGTAGTTTTGCAGCGAGGGATTAAGAGATTGATAGTGGTATAGCTATGTGCTATGTTCTGTACATAATATACTGGAGGTCCATACATGAATGCGCTAACCTATACACATACTCGTCAGCATTTCGCTGATGTCATGCGGTTGGTGAATGATGATCATACTCCGGTGGTTGTGACAAGCCAACGTGGAAAGCCGGTTGTCATTATGTCTCTGGATGACTTTCAGAGTCTGGAGGAGACCGCGTATCTCTTGCGTAATCCGGCAGGTGCGCGGAGATTGATCGATTCTGTAGAAGAGTTGCGCCGTGGCGGCGGGAGTCCGAGGGAACTGGTTGATGCAGATTAGATTCTCTTCCAATGCCTGGGATGATTATCTGTATTGGCAAGCGACCGATCGTACCATTCTGAAAAGGATCAACCAGTTAATTAAAGATATTGAGCGGGATCCTTTTTCAGTGGCAGGTAAACCGGAACCTCTTAAACACCACCTATCTGGTTTCTGGTCGAGAAGAATCGACCTGCAACACCGGCTGGTATATACCTTTCATGATGACACTCTTCTTATTGCTCAATGTCGCGATCACTACTGAATCTATC
>JAYTVV010000256.1:0-2505 GCA_043743795.1 Geobacteraceae bacterium | reverse complement strand
ATTGGCCTCCCAGGCCGCGATTGCAATCGACAATGTCACCCTGTTCAATAACCTGCAGCGCTCCAATACCGAACTTTTCCAGGCCTATGACGCCACCATAGAAGGCTGGTCGCGGGCACTTGAACTGCGCGACAATGAGACAGAGGGGCATACGCAGCGGGTCGCAGTGTTGACCGTCAAGCTGGCGCGACTGTTCGGACTAACGGATGCAGAACTGGTGCAGGTGCGTTGGGGGGTGCTGCTGCACGACATCGGCAAGATGGGTATTCCGGATGAGATACTGCTCAAACACGATGCCCTGACCGAGGCCGAATGGGTCGTGATGAAAAAACATACGATGTATGCCTATGAAATGCTCTCTCCCATCCACTACTTGCGCCTGGCACTGGATATTCCCGCCGCCCACCATGAAAAGTGGGACGGCACCGGCTATCCACTTGGTCTGAAGGGCGATCAGATACCCCTCGTGGCCCGCATCTTTGCTGTCGTTGACGTATGGGATGCACTGCGGTCAGACCGGCGTTACCGCGCCTCCTGGACCGTTAAAAAAGTCCGCAACCATCTCCGTTCACTGTCCGGGACACACTTTGATCCGCATGTTGTAAAAGTGTGTCTCGATTCGGACATTCTTGTGGATTGAATGGTGTACACATGAGTTTTCTCCCGTTCTCCAGCGTAGTGACGATAGAATAACAACGCAGCAGCCGCTGCTAACAGCAGGATTAATACCTTGACGGCATAGATGAATAGCAGACCACCAACTCTTTTGATGGTATTTTCCGCTGGAAGTTTTTGTATGGGAGGTTCGTACCGGCACTCTGTATTTTTTGGCCGCAGCAACGGAGAATACGGGCCGGCAGCTTTTTCGTTTAGTTCTTTGCCGTAAAAATCCCGGTTGAACGTGTAGAATGCTTTCTGATAGATCGCTTCAAATTCGGGCCATGCCCGGGAGGTGTGGTCTTTGGCCCGCTTGAGCGCTTCCTGTACATCGTAGCTATGTTGTCTGCTACGCCAGCCGTCATGTTGATATTTCACCTGTTGATCGTACCTGGCACGCTTGGCAGGATCTGAGAGAATCCTCCAGGCCTCGACCAGTCGTACCATCTGCCCGTGCGTTCCACCTTTGTCCGGATGATATATGGATGCCAGCTTCCAGTAGGCCTGATGTATTTCGCTGACGGTAGCCGACTTAGCCACCCCCAGCACATTATAATAATCTGCGCAGTTGTCATCATTCATGAAGGTACACCCGGACCACGTTGCAAGAAAACCGCTCGGTAAACTGTGTCACGATGTTGTCATATCAATTCCTTTGACATGATGTCTGTTGTACAGTAACGAGGCCGTGCCTGCTGCTGCTGACAATCACACGTACACCGGCGTCAATCAGTCGTCGTATTTTGCCCAGTACTTCGTGCGACGATCAGATTCATCACCCATATTCCACCGGCTTACCATCAGGTACGCGATTGCTAACCATACCCACATAAGAATGGCTCCAAGAATGCTCATAATGTTTTCCTCCCCGGAATAAATTGATCCGGAAACAACGTGCGCCTTTCATCTGTTTTACATAATGCGGGACTATTTCCCGGTAATGCTGTTGACAAACTTCACAACAATTTTCGTAGAGGTGGTGTGAATGACCTGACACTCGAACCCAACCGGGCATTTTTGAGTATCCAAACAGAGATGCAGAATGCATGTGCACCCGGACAAGACACCTGTTATGTTCCTGTTCAAAGTAATCTGCGCTCCGGATAAGGATATGTTCTCTAAAATACATTCTTGCTTCGAATCGTTGTACACAAGGATGCATTTTCCTCTACACGATACACGGTTGTTCTGACGATGGAGAACGCTCATGATCAGATTTCTCCCAAAAGCGTGCTTTAGTTTGATCCCGCCGTTGTGGCTGAAACCTCAGGAGTGCTTTTCCTGATTAAACTCAGATCTATCACTTCACTCTGAATCTTAGCGCGCAAGGCACGAGAAATAGTAAGCTGTACTTCAATTTATACAACGAACAGCCCTGGCAAAATTACTGCCGAAACTTTTACAGGCAGCGATTCCCTCATGGTCCGGGTTCCAGAGCAGTTTCAAACCGTCATTAACAAGGGTAAATCCCCCCTCTGTTAACCTCGCCGAGATCATACCGACCGACTCTCCACTCCATCCGTAGGCCCCGAAAGCCGCTGCTTTCTTGTTCTTGAAGCCCAATCCCCTGATTTCTTCAAGGATACCGGCGAGTGCAGACAGGATACCTTTATTAACTGTTGGCGAACCTGCCAGAATTGCCTTTGATTTGAAGACCTCCGTGATGATGTCGTTTTTGTCGGCACGAGCGACATTACATATTTTTACCAGCACATCACCATCCTCCTCCAAAATACCATGCGCAATCGCCTCAGTCATTTTCCGTGTCGCATCCCACATGGAGTCATACATGATCGTAATCTGATTTTCCTGATAATCGGCAGCCCACTCAAGGTATTTGGCGACGAT
>JAYTVV010000255.1:0-6395 GCA_043743795.1 Geobacteraceae bacterium | reverse complement strand
ATTCAAGAAGCTCCTTGCCAATCCCCCCGCTAATGTCATGATCGTTGATGTTCGCAGCGCTGCGGAAGGAAATGCAGGTAAATTGAAAGAATCGGTGGTTATACCGCTCAACGATATAAGAGAGCGGATTGCAGAATTTCCAAAAGACAAGCAGATTGTACTGCATTGCAATACCGGTGTGATGGCTGAAATGGCGTACAACGCACTTAAAGATCTTGGTATTTCCAATGTAAAATTTATAAATGCGCGCTTCAAGTTTGAAAAGGATGGCAGCTATACAATGATTAAAGAGTAGCTGAGCTCTATAATCCGGCCCTTCTAAGTGGGGGCCGGATTATAGAAGGATAAAAAAAATTTCGATTTTATATATGCACATACATATTATTAGATTTAACTGGGTTAAGGTTTGTAAATCCACTCCTGATTGGAGGTACGTGTGTCACTGAAATTTTCACGTAGAACGTTTTTGAAGGCAACCGGCGCAACCACAGCAGGCATTGCAGCTGCGGCGACCATGCCAAAGAAGTTTCTTTCCTGGGCGGAAGAGGCCGGCCAGAAAGATATGAAGCAGATTCCCACCTTCTGCGAACTTTGTTTTTGGAACTGTGGCTTGATAGCCAAAGTGGAAAATAACAAGGTTGTTAAAATCGATGGCAATCCACTCAGTCTCCGTGGCCGTGGCCGATTGTGTGGTCGTGGAAATGCAGCGCTGGGAGCGTTATATGATCCTGAACGCCTCAAATATCCGATGATCAACACCGGAAAGCGTGGTGAGCCTGTCTGGAAGCGTGCCACATGGGATGAGGCACTCGGCTTGATTGCCGAGAAGATGAAAGTAATCAAGTCGAAATATGGTCCTGAGGCATTAGCGCTGATTTACCACGGTACCGGTGCTTCTTTCTGGAAACACGTGCTACATGCCTTCGGTAGTAACCTTGCGGCGGCACCATCTTTTGCCCAATGCCGCGGACCGCGTGATATTGGCTTTGTTCTTACCTACGGGGCGGACGTCGGTTCTCCCGAATATTACGATTTTAGTAAGAGTAAGTATATTGTACTGCTTGGCTCACATCTGGGTGAGAATGCCCATAACAGCCAGGTACAGGACATCGTCAAAGGATTTTCAAGTGGCGCAAAATTGACCGTTGTTGATCCACGCCTTTCCAATATTGCTTCCAAGGCCGATCGTTGGCTACCGATCAGACCGGCTACCGACCTGGCGCTGTTGCTGGCCTGGATCAGGATTATTATTGAAGAGGGTCTCTACGACAAGGAATATGTGGCTAAATATGCCACTGGCTTTGATGAACTTCGATCAGCGGTTCAGCAATACACACCAACGTGGGCCGAGGCTGAAACAACAATTGCGAGCGATGTGATTGTAGATGTTGCCCGTGAATTGGGTAAAAATGCTCCAAATGTATGTATCGGTGCTGGTCGTTATTCTACCTGGTATGGTGATGACACCCAGCGTAGTCGTGCGATTGCTATTTTGAATGCACTGCTTGGCTCATGGGGGCGGGAAGGTGGGTATTTTCTGCCGCCATCGGGCAAGGTGCCTGAGTATCCTGGGCTGCCGGCGTATCCTGAACATGTTGAAGGTCCGAAACTGGATGCAGCATATCCCTTTGCCGCACTGCAGACTACAACCTCCATCAAGCAGGCAACCATTGATGGTCAGACGCACCCCATAAAAGCATGGTTCCTATACGGTACCAATTTGATGAAAACCATGCCGGACAAGCAGGAAACCATCAAGGCCATTCAAAACCTGGATCTGTTGGTGGCAATCGATGTCATGCCGGTAGATATTATTAATTACGCCGATGTGGTGTTACCGGAATGTACCTACATGGAACGTTATGACAATATTAATGTAGGTAAATTCAAGGGTGAGGTTGAGATTGCGTTGCGCCAACCTACCGTTGAGCCGATGTGGGAATCCAAACCGTCCTGGTGGATCACCAAGGAGTTGGGCAACAAACTCGGGTTGGCAGAGTACTTCCCCTGGAAGGACGGTGAGGAGTATATTGCCAAGCGTTGCGAGGCTGGCGGGCTGGATTTAGCACAGTTAAAGCGGGACGGCGTTATCATCAAGAAAGGTGGTGCTCCTTATATCACTGCCGACAATCAACCCGAGTTCGGCACACCTTCCGGTAAGATTGAGCTGTATTCCAAACAATTGGCCGAAAAGGGTTTTGATCCGGTTCCCCAATATACCAAACATCCAACTCCACCGGCAGGTCATTTCCGGCTGCTATTCGGTAGGGCACCGTTGCACACCTTTTCCCGTACGACAAACAACTTCATGCTGACTGATCTCCAGAAGGAGAATGCCCTTTGGATCAATGCTAAAAAGGGTAAGGAGCTGGGATTAAAAAACGGCGAATATGTATCGCTGGTCAACCAGGACGGTGTCATTGCTAACGGCCGGATCAAGGTCAAGCTGACCCAGCGTCTGCGTGATGATGCCGTCTATATGAACCACGGATTCGGCGTACATGCCAAAGGGATGAGCCGTGCCAATGGCAAGGGAATAGCGGATGATGATTTGATCTCAAAGCATGCCATTGATCCGATCATGGGTGGCACCGCTATGCGCGGAAATTTCGTCAAGATTGTGAAGGGGGCCTGAGATGCAGATATTTGGTGTTTTTGTTCCAGAAAAAGAAAGACTGATAAGCTATTTTAGTCTGTTCAAACAAGGTAAAGGCGGCTTGATCGTATACCTTGCGATTCTTGGCCTTATTCTCGGTGGAATTGGCTTTGGAAGTATTTTTATTCTTGGTCACGGGCATACCATCAATACTTCCAGTCAGGTACCATGGGGCTTGCAGATATCAACCTATGTCTATTTTGCGCTGGTGAGTGGTGGTTGTATCTTTACAAATTTCATAGGCAACATGTTTTTCCATGAAAAATATAAACCATTGGCTTCGCGTGTCATTTTCATGGGTCTGATAACAGCCATTGCCGGATTTGCCTCGCTGGCATCAGAACTGGGGCATGTCGAGCGTATGTACATGTTCATGATCTCACCAAACCCGACCTCACCCATGTTCTGGATGTCGGTCTGGTATACCGCAGATATTTCGATTCTACTTGTTGAGTATATAAATATTCAGCGGAATAAACATTCTAAGGGCATGCTGTATGCCTCATTCATTATTCCGGTTATTACCTACTGTTCGCTGGGCAGTCTTTTTGGGGCTGTCGGCACCATGCCATATTACTACAGCTCGCTGTTGCCGATCTATTTTTTGTTCAGCGGCTTTTTGAGCGGTAATGCCCTTTGCGCTATTATTGCCGCTTTTCAGTCTAAAACATGTGAAAGCATGAAACTGGTAAAGCCGTTTTTCAGAATGCAGAAAATTGCACTTGCATCGGTGTTTGTACTCACCTTTTGCCGTATCATTATTGGGATATCCAGTCACTTGAGTGGATATGAGGTTTTCCGTGAAACGTTTTTTCAGAATGTGGTCTTCGGTATTGGTGCAGCTTTGGTTGTTCCATTTCTGATTCTCATGTTTAAGCGTACCATCGGAGGATTGGTACTATCGAGCCTACTGGTGTTGTTGACACAGTTTATGGCGCGCCTTGATCTGGTTGTTGAAGGTTTCAGGGTTCCGGTCTTCAGGGTGTATGATATGCCGGAGCGGATTAGCTATTTCCCCTCTATTTTTGAAATTCTGGTAGTCGTTGCATCTGTGTCGCTTGTCGCCCTGGTGTATGTGGTCTGCGAAAAAACCGGGTTATTTGAAATAGCTGGAAAGGAGACCCATTAGTATGAGCTCGATTGAAGATAAAGATATTCTTGAAATCATGCAGGCTGATCTTCAGCGTGCTCTTAAAAAACCGCGTGCAGAACGTCGCTGGGCCATGGCTATCGACACAAAAAAGTGTATTGGGTGCCACGCCTGTACCACCGGTTGCATGTCGGAGAACCTGACGCCTCCGGATATACATTATCGTCCGGTCAAGGAAGAGGAGGTTGGAGAGTATCCAAACACGGGCCTCAAATTTTTACCACGCCCTTGCATGCAGTGTGATGCACCGAGCTGCACGCAGGTTTGTCCGGTAACAGCCACGTACAAGCGGGATGACGGACTGGTAACCATAGACTATGAAAAATGTATCGGTTGCCGTTACTGTCTGGTGGCGTGTCCGTACGGGGCCCGTTCGGCAGATGTGGGGCATTATTATACGGGCGATTTCCATGGAAAAACCTATGAGGTAGAAAATTCTGGAGAATACGGTAAAAATTCAAAACGAACCAGCCATTGGCGTTCTCCCATTGGCAATGCCCGTAAGTGCCATTTTTGTATTCATCGCGTTGAAAAAGGCGAGTTAACCCGTTGCACGACCACGTGCCTGGCAAGTGCCACATATTTTGGTGACATTAATGATCCGCAGGCCTTGATTACAAAGCTGATTAATAAGTCGAATGTGGTGAAATACAAGGAAGAATTAGGCACCAAACCGATGGTGTATTACATTGTTTAATACTGCTGGACATTTGCACCAAATATGCTAAAAAGTGAATATTATGTTTACGCCGGTTCGCCGGAAACCAAACAAAGGAGATTTTACATGAAAAAGATCGTAGCGATGTTGGTAGCAGCAATGATGGCTCTGAGTTTCTCGATGGTTGCCGTAGCAGCTGAAGAAAAATCTGCCGAAAAACCGGCTACTGAAAAGGCTGAGAAGAAAGATGCCAAGAAGGATGTAAAGAAAGAGAAAAAAGCCGACAAAAAAGAAGTAAAAAAGGAAGAGGGCAAGAAAGACGAAGCAAAGCCTGCCAAAAAAGGTAAAAAGGAAGTTTCCGGTTGCTAGGTTTATCGCTATAAAACGAAAAAAGGCACGCTGATTTTGGCGTGCCTTTTTTATGCATGGTTTTAATTTTAAAAATATAAAAAATGATATAATTTGAAAACAATATGCGGTTCGGACGTGCGAATTGGGGGGTGTGGTATGAATTTCAGTATTAAGGCAAAATTACTTGGCATTACATCTGTTTTGCTGCTCCTGATGGTAGTTGTTGGCGCTATCGGGCTAACCGGCTTTCGACAGAGCAACCAGCTTCTGGAAAACGTGTTCCAGGTTAATATGAATAATTCCGGGCTGTTGACCAAGATTGACGGTTTGATGCGTGCTAACCGTATCCAGATGTTGCTGGCGCTTCAGCACGATCCTGCCAGTGAGTTCAGCGCCCTGCATGAACATCCGATCAGTGCCCACACCGATCTGGCTAAAAAAAATATTGCCGAAATTGATCAACTCTGGGGCGAATATGCGGGCCAATTAACAGAGAAGACCTCCCGTGATTTGGCTGATGTTTTTCACATGGATCGTCTGAAATATGTCAAAGAAGGTGTGGAGCCTGCCATTGTAGCGGTACTGGCAGGCAACTATCGCGAAACATATCGGCTGACATTCGAGGTTATTAATCCGACCATTCAAAAAGCCAACAAATCCATGGAAGGACTTATGCAGCATGAGGTTGATCTGGCCAAGGCCGCCCATGCTAAAAGTCAGCAGCAGTATCTACTGTTTCGTAATATAATCATCGGTTCGATACTAGGTGCACTGGTCTGCGGACTGACGTTTGGTCTGCTGATTGCTGGCTCTATTGGAAGATCTTCTGTGGATCTCAAGAAAACTGCACAACAACTGGCGTCGGGTAACCTGACGATCCGCGCCACGGTCGCTTCCCGAGATGAACTGGGTGTCATCGGAGAAAGCTTTAATCAGATTGCTGATACACTCCAGTCAGCCATGGAGCGGATTCATTCCTGTTCCGATCAACTTACTGTGGCGGCCGGTGAATTGCGGGCAAATGCTGAGCAGATTGCCTCCGGTTCGGAAAATGTCGCGGCCCAGGCAGTGACCGTTGCTACTGCCGGTGAAGAGATGGCAGCCACTTCCAACGACATTGCCAACAATTGCTCCATGGCGGTGGAGAGTGTTCATCGTGCCAGTGCCACTGCCACCAGTGGATCCATGATTGTCCAGCAGACCGTGGAAGGTATGGCCCGGATTGCCGCTAAAGTTCAGGATAGTGCCCGTACTGTCGAGAGTCTGGGGGAGCGCTCCGACCAGATCGGCCAGATTATCGGTACCATCGAAGATATTGCCGACCAGACTAATCTGCTGGCGCTGAATGCAGCTATCGAAGCCGCCCGCGCCGGAGAACAGGGGCGTGGCTTTGCAGTCGTTGCTGATGAAGTGCGGGCCTTGGCCGAGCGGACAACCCGCGCCACCCGTGAAATCGGTGAAATGATCAAGGCGATTCAGGGTGAAACAAAAAATGCGGTTTCAGCTATGGAAGATGGGGTTCTGGAGGTTGAGCGTGGTACGCACGATGCCGCCCGCTCTGGTCACGCCCTGGATGACAT
>JAYTVV010000254.1:0-2534 GCA_043743795.1 Geobacteraceae bacterium | reverse complement strand
GCCAGCACCACCGGCAGTCTCAATGCCAGCGCCAAGCAACACATCCTCGCTACGGCGCAAGGGGCCTACCTGAAAATTGAAGGCGGCAACATCGAACTGCATGCACCGGGGAAAGTGGAGTTCAAGGCCAGTCAGAAGAATTTGACCGGGCCGAGGGCGGCGGCGGTGGAGTTACCAAGTTTTCCAAAAAGCGAGTTACAAATCACACCGAACCTGACCAATTACCACAGCCAGCAATTCGACTTGTCGCATCTCGCCGAAAATGAGCTAACAGGTTTTTCTTCTGAGGGCTTGGCGTATCAAGTGTTCGATACGCAAGGAGCATTCATCACACAAGGCACAACGAATGGTGCAGGGATGACAGACCGTATCTTTACGGATGACATGAAAAATTTGGTTGTTCTGATTGGCAGCGGTGACTGGGGGCTAGAAGAGCGCACGGAAGAGTTTGACGACGCTGATGAGGAGCGCACAGCATGAGCGATTTTTACACAGTGACCAAAGGCGATACTCTGAGCAAGATCGCTAAAGTAAACGGAACGGCGGTTAACGAACTCATAAAGCTTAACGAAATCGAGAATCCAAACCAGTTGGCCATTGGCCAGCGCTTGGCTCTGAAAAAAAAGGTCGTCTTAGGAATTCAGCCCTTGTTCCTGGACAGGAATCGCGACCCAATTAAGGGTCTTGAATATGTTCTTGAATATGCAGGAAGAGTGATTCAAGGCGTTACGCCTGCAAATGGGCTGGGGAAGAAGACCTTCACCGAAACCGCGGAAGACGAAGTTAAAATTCTGGTCAAACGACTTGATGGGTCATTGAAAGTAGTCGGGCGGGTAGTGTCTGGCTACGGGAATAAGCTAGTTACCTTAATAAGCCCAAGTATAAAAATTGAGGCAAAAACGGAAAAGCATCCCGAAGTAAAGCCAGGCGAGCGGCCGAATCCCAAAGAGAAAACTGAACCGAAGCACGATCCGAAGACGAAGCAGCCTCCGACAACAGGGAAGGATGATCTGGGAACCAAAACAAAATCAACAAAGACGGCCGATGGAAAGCCGATTACTGTTGTTGAAGGGGATATACCTGATCTTAGTTTTCTTGGAGATTATGTTGGTGGGAATGTGACGAAAGCGGATATCGAGGCTGCGGCTAAGGATCTGAAATGCGAGCCTGGTTTGATCTATGCAATCGCGAGGCAAGAGTCTGCTCATTCTTCGTTCATAAAAATCGCTAATCGTACTGTGCCAACGATACTTTATGAGCGGCATCAGTTTGCCAAATATACAAATGACCAGTTTTCAAAAAACTACCATGATATATCTGGGCCTGCTTACCATAGAACTAAGCGGATAAAAGAAATTACTAAAGACAAAAACGGGAAAAGCAAGACCACATCGAAGACTGTTGATTCGAAGACGGGAGAAGCCCCGATGGCTGACGATATTTATGGTCCTTCTGGTTATACTCAATACAAACGCCTTCTAAAAGCATATCAATTAGATAAAACAGCCGCACTGAAGTCGTGTTCATGGGGCAAATTTCAGATAATGGGTTTCAATTATCAGGCTGCAGGATATAAAGATGTATTCGATTTTGTTAAAGGCATGAGTTCAGGCGACCCAGCTCATATAAACGCTTTCTTGAAGTTTGCAAAATCAAATAAAGTGTTATTGTCAGGACTTCGCACAAAAGATTTTGAGAAGATTGCTGAAGGTCATAATGGTGATAAATGGCGATTAATTAACCCGGAGTATGCGATTAATCTAGAAAGGTTTTTTAATGAATACAATGCAAAATAGCAGATTTTTTGGGTGGATTGTTTTTATTTTAATATTTGCGTATTGTGGTTATGCTTCTGCAAATGGTTTGTGTGATACCAATGAGATAGTTGTTTTTTCTTTTGAGACTGGTGCACATAAGAACCTTTCGATCTGTAAGCACAGTAATAGAGATTATTTGGTGTACCGTTATGGGAGTTCTGATAGTGTTGAGTTTCAATATCCAAAGACCCTATCAAAAAAATCGTGGGATGCATTTTCGTTTTCAGGAATGAAACGAGGTGGTGGAAAAGCAAATTCTGGATTTGGTGATTATGATTTGTCGTTTTCAAACAAAGGCTTTAGTTACGTTGTCTTTCAGATGTGGAATGATGAAGATGATACGTATTCAATTGGAGTTGTAGTTAGAAACGAGAAAACAAAGCGCGAAACCCATATTGATGGAGTGCCAAGCAGTCAGAAGGGTTCTTTGGTCTTGCTTGAGGATGAAGGGAGAAATATTAAAAACACAGCATGGTGAAGCGGGGCCACCTCTAGCCACTTCTCAGTGACTGGCGACTTGAGCAACGCCAGGAGAAACAGGTTGCATGACCACCGTCCTTTGGAAGGCGAAAAACCGAGGGAACCTCAGACTATTGAGTTAGGCGACAGAGTCGAATGCTCAATGGGTCTATCTGGATTGAATCCAGCTAGCTTTAGTCAGCCTCGGCCAGGGCAAAAGGCAGGGTGAAGCTGAAACGGCTGCCAACGTTGACTTTG
>JAYTVV010000253.1:0-5687 GCA_043743795.1 Geobacteraceae bacterium | reverse complement strand
GAGCGGTTCACGTTAAGGAGGCTTCTACATATTTCAGGAACTGTCAAACTTTGTGAGTCCCCCACCAAAGGTGGGGGATTACTCAAAAGAATTTACCGTAAGGGCAGAAAGCGGTTGTCCCGTCAGTGGATCATATGAATAACCCATCAAAGCCGATAAGACTACCGGTGGTTTATTGTCTATGGTGGCAGAAGCCAGATTGCTCTTGACGCTCTCGCCACTTGTGTTTGTCGCTGTAACGGCAAAATAGTATGGAGTGCCAGCGGTGCCATTTGAAGCGCTATTAGCAAGATCAAGGGTAAATCCGGTCAACGAAGCACCGTTGGTGTCCACGACCTGAAGATTGCTGACGGTGAAATTTGGTACCGTGACGCCGGTAAAATCTCCCGAGCAATTTATTGCAAATGAACCACCTGATGGGAAATACGTATATGGTGAACCAATCAGAGCGATCCTAACTACGCCTGGTGAAACTTGATTGAATGGAATTAAGTACTGACTTGATGAAAATTGATAAGTCGAAACATTTGTGACCGTAACCCCGACCGGCACATTGACATCAAATTGGATTGCTCCAAAATTTGATCCCGATTGCAAGGCACCAGTAAGTGTCGCATAGAGTGTCCCCGAGAATGGTGCACTTGTGGGAGTAAAGCTATAGGGCGAGGTGATATTTGCTATTTTGACCGGAGCAGCAGGTATAACAGGTGCTCCATATGGGTATACTGGAGCAGGAGAACTTCCCCCGTCGTTGCTGAATGGTGAAGCTGACCAGTACAGATTGTACGAGGTCGCACCACTAACAGGTTGCCACGATATTTTGGCATCTGTAGTGCCATCTGCTGCGGTGACGCCACCAGGAGCAGCAACTGCGGCGGTGGTAAAACTGAACGTATATGGTGCAGGCATGACATTACCAGCCAGATCCTTTACACCACTGACCGTTACGTTATAGGCAGTATTACGAGCAAGAGGTAAAGCCGGAGTGAAAACAAGAGACATATCTGGAGGGAACGAATTATATCCATTAGAAAGCACCTGTACGTTTGTTCGTATTTTCCCAGCAACAGCTTTGTTGGTGCTGTCAAAAACGGTTATGTTTGCATCGGCAATAGCAAGGTCGTCAATTTGTTCGCTGAATGAGACTGTAATCCCCTTGCTAACGTCACCCATCACAACCTTGTCAGCGGGGGAGGTCATAGAGACTACCGGTGGAGTGCTATCCTTTACTGCGTTGGCGGTAGCTCCATCAGTGAAAATCCGGTAATTGTTTATAGCACCAGAAGAACGGGCAACAACATCTGATCCGATTGCATTTATATAGGTTGCAGCTATGGCAATGGCATTTTGTGCATTGCTTCCGCCAATATTTCTGACTGCAATATTTTTCAAGGTTGCGTTGGCAGTATTGACTACTCCAATTATCGCGCTATCGATGCTGCCGGAAATAATTGTATTGGTAGCGCCGGAGCCTTCGATGTCCACAAAATCAATCATATTCACCGGATTAGACCCTACTGAGTAGATTCCAGGCATCACTTTGACGAGGCAGGGGTTGTCAACAGACGGCACACCGCACCACGTAACCACATCAGCAAGTGCTGTAGCAGGGGTAAGGTAATCGGAACCTGATTTTGCAACAACAGCAACCTTACCGTATTTTTTCTGGTACATGGCGTCATGATCATGATCGCTACGAGAAGCAGTGACAGCCGTACCGTTTCCACCAAAGCTGATATCAATTTGTGGCACTGCAGCTGTGCCACTGACTGTGACGCCATTTCCAGCTATGATACCGGTGACTGTGCCGGTACCACCGCTGGATGAAACTGTTCCGCATCCCCACCCGGAAACTGTGTGCATCAACACCTGTCCACTTGTGCAGGATATACCCAGCTTGCCAGCAGTAACTGAAGCATCTTGGAGGCTGGCTGTAGTAATGCTTCCATCGGCTACACTGTTAGCGACACCTGCTCTTAATGCATAAGGTGAGCTGGTAAAAGCCTGTCGAGGAGCCATCTCTTGGTCTGCGTCAACCTTGATGCCCAAGTAATATGGTTTATCAAAAGCAAGATTGAAAGGTGCTGCTGAACCAAGATTAATACTGAACTGGCCTGTGGTAACTGCGGCAACCTGTTGCTCAGTCCAAAGTGGCGTTCCACCTGTTGCAACATCATAAAGTGAGAGTTGCAGAGTAACGTTTTTATTGATGGGGGTTCCGTCAGTTGCTGTCAGATAGCCCTGATATGATATGTGCTGTGGAAGAGCCGCAAATGCAGCAATTGGAGCCCACATAAGGAACAGCACAAACATTAGCAGCACTAATCTCCTGGTGTTAATCGTATTCATAAAACCTCCTTTGTAGTATCGAAATGTTGTAGGTATTGTTCGAGATCATTAAAAATTTACGTATTGATCTCGCATCAGGCTGGAGAGGCTTTGTTGGGGAATAATTCTAAAATTTGTTCGTTGAATAGCTACCCGTGCTGTGCCTTTTCGGTACGTTTCTGAGGCTGCACCACAACTTAAATCACCGTTAAGTCAAGGATTCTAATAATTCGATTTAGTCACGACAAGAACTCCGATCTTCATACAAAAACTTGAGTCCGAATTAACGCTTGGCGAAATTGCATGTTTAGAAGTACTTAAACATGTGCGGGCAATGAACGCTAATCAGCCTAAGTCTTTATTTCGGCAGTAATTAATCCACACTTGACATTATCCGCCATTGGCGGATAATAAGGGCAACATGGAATTTATCGAAACACCGCTATTCACCAAACTGATAAACGAACTGTTGCCAGATGACAGCTATCGTTTATTGCAAGACGATATGGCCAAGAATCCGCAAGCAGGCGACCTGATACCGGGTGGCGGCGGGATTCGGAAACTTCGCTTTGCCCTCCCCGGCAGAGGCAAGCGTGGTGGGGCACGGTTGATTTACTACTGGCAGACATCAAAACACAAAACGTATATGCTGCTGGCATATACCAAAGCAAAGAAAGAAAACCTTGAGCCGGAGCAGACAGCGCTGCTCAAGGCATTGGTAAAGGAGCTGGAACGTCATGGATAAAGAACTTTTTGATCAACTTCATCAGAGCATGAAAGAGGCCGTCGCTATTGCCAAAGGCGAGATGCAGCCGTCTCGTCTGTTCACCGTCGAAACGCCCGATGTGAAGGCGGTACGGGAAAAAACCGGGCTTTCTCAAGCGGTCTTTGCCGCCATGATCGGCGTGAAGGTGAAGACGGTACAAAACTGGGAGCAACACCGGCGCAACCCCACCGGTGCGGCAGCTGCATTGTTGACTATATTCGACAGAGAGCCGGAAACTGCCATGAAGGCGCTGCATGGTGCTTGAGTTTTTTTGTAATTCAGTTTCATAGAGACAAGTGTGCACACTACACTACCGGCAATAACAGATTTATTTCACCCTAAAATGCATCAGAACGACGGCTTTGTGCGCATGATTGAGCATGGGAAAATGAACGGACACTCTCCCAGTTATTCTTTAATCTCAACATAATCAATCCCTCCAAAACAGGACATAAAGGGGACAGGCTGGTTTTTCGCGCCACCCTTTTTCGGTCTGCCTCTCGGATTCATCTTTACTGACAAGCCAAGCTTGTTGCTGATTCGTACCTGCCATTCGTTACCTCAATATGGCGTCTGCCGGTTTACGCTATTTAATGCGCCGTCTCTTCATTTGCGTCATTTTGCCCGTTGCGTTTCGTGACAGATTATTCACGAAAAGAAACAGAGATGATCTGATTGATTTCTTCCATCAGTTCAAGATGTTCAACTCGGTGCGCAGCCCTTATACCAGCCGGTTCATGTTTGTGTTCAGGATAAGTCGGCAGGTCGCGAGCTGCCGGATCCAGAGCATTATCATAACGAAATACCAGAGAATCATCGTCCGCCAGATAGTTATATCCGTATTTAACGACTCTTGCGTTACGCTGTCCAAAAACAATAAATTCCTTGATATGCAGTTTAGAACCATCAACAAAAGTTATCGTAAGCTTTATTACTGCCGCATCCGGCGGACGTTCATCAAAAAATAATTGCCTGGATTCAAGAAAAGGCTGATTTTCCAGTAACGCCACAAGTCGCGCAAAGTATGTCTTCAGGCGCATATTCGAGCCGATTCCAGTGCTGCCAACTCATCTTGCAAATGCTGTAGCAAGAGTAGCTCCCCCTCAATTTCAAGGAACTCCATATCATTTTCATCTGTGTGAATGACTGTGCCTGAGAGAAGGCTGGCGGGGTCAATGGCAAGTGATTTTGAAAGGATTGAGATTCGAGTGTGAGTGGTTTTGATGCTGTTCTTCAGGATTCTTTTTTCACGGTTGAGTGCTTCGTACAGAAGTGTGAGCGGAAACGGGACTGCACTCTGAATTGATATTGTCGTCATTACTAACCTCATATATTCAGTTTTGAGCAAATGTCAGAAATATAACACATGAAGAGGACAACTTCCGCTTGTTTTTTACCTCTGTCAGGCGACTTTTCCGCGCCACCCTTTTTCGGCCTGCCTCTCGGATTCATCGTGGCTGACAAGCCAAACTTGTTGCTGATTCGGACCTGCCATTCGTTACATCCATACGGCGTCTGCCGATTTACGCTTCTTCTCAAAGATTTAACTTTCAGACATTGCGAGTAAACATGTGACACTTCCAGGTCACAAACACGCCGACGTTGGCAGAAAAACCAGCAGCACGGAAAAACTGAAGTTTTTAGGGAGATTAAGTCAAGCTTTCTAATGTTTCTGATTTACAAAACCATTTTAGTGTTGATTCTAGCAACTGATGGCACTTTGTTTGACGTCTATATCTGATTATGATACTAATTCATCATCACGAAGCCAAATGTGTTAAAAATTTTGAAAGGTATAACGCCGTGGAAACATTAAAAATAACCGTTGATGATCAAGAAACAAAAGAGTTGGTTGTTCGCATGCTCCACTTAATAAAAGGCGTTAATATCCAAGAGCAGAAACGCACCGTATCACCTAATCCCGCAACGGCTCTCAAGGAGTTGGCCGGAATATGGGTCGGTCGTGATGTAACACTCTCCGGACTTCGCGAAAAAGCTTGGCGGCGAGGCTCAGCTATATGATTCTGCTTGATACCAACATTTTCATAGAGGTGTTCAAGGGTAACGCAAAGATAATTGATACCGTTTGTGCTACCGAACTGGAAAAGCTCTCTTTAAGCTCTATTACCGCGATGGAACTTTACTACGGCGCTTTGAACAAACTTGAGCTGCAACGAATACGAAAACATCTCGGGGCATTTCGGATTGTTCACCTATCTGCCACTATTTCCGAGACTGCTACGCAGCTGATTGAACGTTATGCCAAAAGTCATAACTTACAGATACCGGATGCCCTTATAGCCGCTACCGCCCTTGCTACACAGAGCGAATTACTCACTCTGAATGTAAACGATTTTAAGTTCATACATGGATTATCCCTCAAAGCCCCGACGATACGCTCCTGATATACCTCATCAACGCGACATTTCAATGTTGAAACGAGCAAAACTCCGTTGCGTTTCAGAAAAATATCCGCACATGGTGATAAATAAACAGTCACTACTGTCCGGTTAATAATTGAATAAATTCGGTTGTTTATATTTTGATTGCTCTGGATTTCGCTTAAGAGCCTCCGCAACCAGTGATGGAATGG
>JAYTVV010000252.1:0-6762 GCA_043743795.1 Geobacteraceae bacterium | reverse complement strand
ACCAACCTCGCCTGGAAGCATATCGTCAACCTTTTTTGAGCTGAGCAGATCCAGAGCGCGCCGTTCATAGATCGGATACTGGTTGATGGAGAGCCGTACTTTCCCTGGAGAGTAGGCTAACGGAGGATGTGTGATACCGGCCATTAAGTTGACACTGTCACGAGGAGCGATGTCTTCCGGAAGCAGGCTGTTCCACCAGAACTTTGCGACCTCAAAGCCGGGGGTTTCTGCATTGAAACGGATATTTTTGCTGGCACCGACATTATTTGCTTCAAACGGGCCGGTTGGAGTAAATTCCCATGCTTTGGTTTCGTACATGGGAAACTCGATAAATGTAGACAAGTGTTTGCCGAGCGGCGATGTCAGGAAGATACTGGCGTCTTCCAGTACAAGTGATGAACCTTCACTCCTTTGGGTGGCTCCAGTGCTACTTGCCCTCTTCTCGCTGCGGTATTCTACTCCGACACCGGTGATGAGCGAAGCGGGGAATGACGACGGAATAGTAACAGTGCCATTGCCGAGAGCTGTGTCCTGTTCCACCGGTTTCAGGTCCTTACCGTTAATGGCACGATAACCGCTCATTTTGAAGGTGTTGCCTGGTCCGGTGAGTGCGCCCCATACGGTATGGCACGTTGAACAGTCAATTCCGTACCTGCGGGAGTACGACGGCACCGCCTCCGCATTTGTCGAAAACAGTGCAAGTGATGTTGTCGACAAGACGGTGATCGCGACCGCAATTTTTGTTACCTTTTTCATAAATATACTCCTCTCTTTTTGGTAGCTACCAATAACAATGAAATGGCCAGAGGTGTTTTGGGTTAGGGAGGCGATAAATCTGTTGGGGGCAATCCGGATACGGCAGGCTTGTCGCTACCCTTCAATACACATGAGTGATATTATTTATTCCATAACCACTCAATTAAACAATAGAAATTATATTCACACATGGCCCAAATGCTGTGAATAATATTTCACACTGAAAGCATAACATGCGTTCAACGGATTTCAAGGAGGGTGGGAAAACTATAGAGAAGTATGGACTTCGACGCTGATTTGCTGGGAGGATCAAAAGGAGAACGCGTATTACAAATAGGTCAGTTGAGCAGCAATTGCTCCATCGTTATAAGGCAATCCATTGCTTTCTTGCCTCCGCTGCTTAGAGCATATATTTTTTCATGATCCTGATCGATGAGTCCTGCTTCTTTCAGCATCTTTAGATGAAAAATCACCTTTGTGTGGTCATCTATGCCCAATTCACGGGTGATTTCCATCAAACGCATGTCGCCAGAGACATGTAACAACTTTATTATGCTTCTTCGGATAGGGCTCGCTATGGCGCTAAAGGCCTGATTTAGATCCAGCCTTTCCATCCCTTTTTCAAATCTTGCCTCTTCGATCACTCTGCGAACTGTTGTCAGTAGATCGGAGATCTTGAAAGGCTTGGAGATGTAGTCGCTTGCTCCTTTTTTAATGGCGTCTACGGCATTTTCTACTGAAGCGAAAGCCGTAATCATGATCACTTTCATCTTAGGGTGCAGCTTCCTCAACTCCAGAAGGGCATCGATACCACTCATTTTTGGCATCATGAGATCCAATAGTGCGATATCGAAGGGTCTGCTGCCACACTTTTCAAATGCTTCCTTAGCCGATGAGGCACTGTCGGTTTCGTACCCCCCGCTATTAAGGATTTCCACAAGGTGAGACCGGAGTTCGGCATCGTCATCGACGACTAGTATTTTTTTCATGACGCTCTCCGACAGGTAGTTTTATAGTCACATCAGTGCCCTTGCCCATCTCGCTGGATATTTCAATTATTCCATTGTGCTGCCTGATAATGCCATAACAGAGAGATAGCCCAAGACCCGTTCCGCTGCCAATTTCTTTTGTCGTAAAAAAAGGATCGAACACTTTTGAAAGGTTTTCAACTGGAATGCCATTGCCAGTGTCAACTAACTTCAGTATTACCATGTCGCGCAATAGAGATGTCCGAATGAATATCGTCCCATTGGCGGTCATGGCTTCAGCCGAATTTGAAAGTACATTTATTAATACCTGTTGGAGCTTCCCAGGATTGCCCATGATTTTAGGAACCGGGATCAGTTCAAGAACAACCTCAACCGGTTTAAGTTTATATTGCAGCAATGTAAGCGCACCCTGTATCACCTCGTCGATGTCCAATGGAATGAAGTCATATTCTTGCTGATGTGAAAAATGGAGAAGCTCTTGAGCGATAACCGATGCGCGATCAATATTCCGCTCCGCCGCATCAAGTTTTTCAACTACATCCGCGCTATCCGGATTGACACTGAACCATTTTTTTAGCGTCTGGATTCCTAGGGAAGCGTTGGTTAACGGATTGTTGATTTCGTGGGCAATTCCAGCTGCAAGCTGCCCAAGGGAAGTCAACTTCTCAGCCTCGACTAGGCGTCGTGACTGTTGCTCAATCTTTTTCCTGGTTTCGATGTCGAAAATATTTAGCGCTTTCACTATGAAATAGCTGATAAAACAGGCCGATATTCCCCTGAAAAATTCGACTGGTATGGGCACCGCTGGCAGGAAATAACTGGTGGTGACTATACCAGCGAACACTGCGTAAAATATAAACGTAACCCCTGCGTAAGAAAGCCTTTTCGCCACGGATGGGCTCAAAATTCTTACTTCCCCCGAGTAGGCGATAAGCCCGTATGCGGTCAACAAGGCACCGGTGAAGCCAAGCAGGTATCTCGCGACGATGTCGGCTTGCTGTAACATCTGTTCATTTCCAGTAAAACCTCCATTCCATAAACCGTACAGCCAGACAGTGAGGCCCCAGACAATAACAAGGGAAATGGGGATGGCTCTGAGCCAAACGACCATCTTCTTGTTAAGCTTTTGGATAAGTGATATGCCGAACAGAAGAAGAAACAGGAAGGAAATTACTCCAAGAGACAACGCGGCCGTTTTTTCTACCACCAACTGCTGAAATGAAAGATTTTTACCTTCAATCAACAGGCCAAGTTCAAGCCATTCGCGAGCACCGTGCAAAAACCCGAACGTCCCCAACAACCACAGATTGTCAGCTAGTTTCAGGTCACTACCCTTCATGTCCTTAGCTGAAATGGAGACACCTAAAAACAGGAAAGCAGCTCCGTAAAACAGGTACAGAAGGTAAATGAAGGTTATGTTTGCAAAGAGGTTGAACATGCAAAGGCACTTATAGTATGAAATCACTATTGCATGAAAGATATTTGTTTAAACTTTAAGAAGATGCTTGATTGCCAGCTGAAGCAGCTAAGCGATCAAGCTGCCCTACCGGATGCCAGAAGCACGACTTCCTCTTTTCGGGACTACTGACCTGTGGCCACTGTGGTTGTGCTGCGGTGGCAGAGATTCAAAAGGGTAAATACATCTACTACCGCTGTACCCATAATCAGGTCAAATGTCCCGATAAATATGCGCGGGAAGAAATTATCAATGCCCAGTTTACCCAGTCGTTAAGTGGTATCCCCTGAAGCATGTATATTCAGCCTCGTCCTGGAAGAAATAAAAATGTCACAATAATACTTTCTTTGATCATTAATTGGTCATGGTTGTAAAAGTATTTAATCAAAACCGTCTACACAGTGTCTATGTGAAATCATCCATTTTATCGGGGTAGTTGCAAAATCTGCTATCAAATTTCGCCACATTCTGTCAACAAAGAATCAAATAAATATGCCTATAATCAGTATGTTGTGGCGTTTTTTATTGACTTTCCAGAGTGGTATTGCTAAGGTGCTGGTTACTTCCACTCATTTGAGACTTCCTAACTGAATCCAACCCGGGTTTCTTGGGTTTTGCTTCCATTGGGAATGTGTTGCAGATTGATTATGCGACCTTTTCAATGCACTATTTTGCCTTTTTTCTGATCCAACCCGTTTATCCCTCAAGCTGTCTAACTTGTAGTGGAGTTCAAGCAGAACCTGGATCACCCCACCAATCGAACCTTAACACTAAAAATCTCATCCATTATGTTTCACCCGATATTTTCGATATAAAGCTACACTCTGATCAACCTGTGGGCGGATATACCACATAAAATTGACATAATGCCGATTGTAGTAGCATTGCTTGACGAACTGTCACTGATTCATTAAGTCTTCAATAAATATTTATTGCTAATAAATACTGCGCAAAAAAACATACGCATGCGTATGGTGCTGATTAAATTGGGTATTTTATTTTTATGCGCTTGACAGCACTGACTAACAGTGATACAAAACTGATACTTTCCTCTTGTTATCCACTTGTTGGACGAATGGCTTTGGCCATCTCTGCGTCTTTTTGACGGCGTTTTCGTAAAATCCCCACTATCAGTTTGCCTTGATTCTATTTACTTTGGCTTTTATTGCAATCTACCAGCGGTTTGGTTAATCCGAATGTGCTGCGACAGATTTACGCAAGAGACAGTGCCGTTCTTGACATTGTGACTCTATTTAGTTGTGCCTGTGTCTTTCAGTAACTCTCGCCGTTTTTGAATCAATTCAAAACTCTTCTTACAATAATTATGACTCACCTTGACATTATGGTGCTCTTCAAGATACTGAGCGACCTTCATCCACGATAAGTTCTTATCTCGTAAATCAGTAATAACAAAAAACAGGCGTTCTATATCTTCCCGTACATTTGATACACGGGGTTTTCGTATCTTCAGCCGTTCAATTCGTGTGTTTCTTATAGACTGAACCATTTGCTCTGTCAGCGGAGCACCGGATTTTTTGTGCAGTTTCCTTTCCGGTTCCCGAACTTTTTCAATAGCTAAAATCAGCAGAGCATAGGCGAATTCACTCTGTTTGCTCTTGTCATAGAATTTCTCACGCAAATTTCGCATCAATCTGGTTTGAGTTGCCATTATTTCCAACCGCACCGGCTCTTTGGCATGCTGGAAATAACCAAGTGACTGAGAGCGTTTCTCCGCCGTCAGACAGGTAATCTCATCGATAAATTTCAAATCAGCGTCAAACATCACACACCTCCTTTTTAGCTCAAGCATAATTTTTAACCGTAATCTTAACCATGTCAAGCGCATACCAGATTATTACCTAGACAACAGCGCAACTCACCGAAACTACGAACTGCTGCCGCTTTTGTATTGAGCGAAAGCGACAGATACAAAAGCGGCAGCGTGATGATCCGGCGCAGCCGAATAAATTAATTGAATGTATTGATCCAGCTGCCAGCCTCACCGGCAGCTGCAGCCCTGTTTCCCGCCGTATGGCGTTTACATATAGTTTCCTTCCAACACCGGGATTCGGATTAACCGTATCCGACTCCGAGCAATCCGGAGAGCAGTAAGTTGTGATTGCACAATTGGCTTCGGCCACCAGGTAAGCTCCTGGACAAAAAAGCGGGTGTACTTAAGCAACTAAAATTCCCGGGCCAGGGGCATACAAATATGGCTAGTCAGGAGGCGATATGAGAGGTGGTGCAGGCTGGCAGGTAACAGAGCTCTTTCTTAAATCAGAGATTTTTCAACCTGGACAATCAAAGCATCAGGCAAAAGAACAGGCACGAGCAGAACTACAGCGATTGGGGCAACCTGCTACATGGCGCAACGTAGGTGCACGGCTGCCAATCTTCAGTTATGGTACCGCTCAGGAATATAAAGATGTCTGGCATAACTTTGCTGCATTTTCCAAAACAAACCTGGGAATTAGAGATATTGAAAAAACCACTGGTAACCATATTTCTGCTTATCTGAATAATAGAGCCGAAGCAGGAGTATCGCGGGCAACATTTGCCAAGGAGAGTGCTGCCCTGGCAAAACTGGAACTGGCACTGAATAAATATTCAGAAAAATTACACCGTGGAAATGAATACACATTTAGAACAGACATTGACCGAGCTGTCTCTGCTCATGGCAGAGAACTTGCCCGCTTTACCGGTTCCCGAGCATATGCCGCACCGGAACAAATGATTAGCAATATAACAACATCAGAACATCAACTTGTTGCTCGGATTCAATATGAATCTGGAGCCAGAGTATCTGAGGCTGGATTTATTCGACCTGAACAGCTGCGTGGTATTGGTACTGATAAAATAACCGGCGCAGACCGTGGATGTATAGGAATTGTAGGTAAAGGTGGCAAAGCAAACACCATTGGCATGTCACCGCAGACCTATCGTCTCTTAGGACGGTACCTTGATGAAAACAGAGAACTTCGTATCGACCATCAAGCGTATCGGAGAAATATGAGTGCAGCTGCACAGCGAACCGGACAGTCCTATTTTGGCACTCACGGCTTAAGGTGGAATTTTGCCGTGAACAGGATGGAAGAATTACAGGGACATGGCCTTAGTTATGAAACTGCTCTGTCGGAAACTGCTCATTCTATGAGCCACAATCGGCACGATATTACTGAGCATTATTTGGATTAGTATCTGAATCAGTCAAAAGGCATCATACTGTCACCCAAAACATCGGGTGCCGTATGATGCCTTTTTTGTTTTTGGGGCCATATGTGTTTAGGTTCACCTTGATTGGATCGGATTTACACCGGAGGCGGGCCTCTCAAGGTTCATTTTGAGGAATTATGCTTCAATATGGTTCAATAGTGGTCTTTCATGGTACGTTTTGCCGCTATTGGTACATTTTTGTTCATGATATGGGACTTTCGTTGACTGTTTTTGCTGGTAGTTGAAAGATTCACCCTAAATCGGGCCTTTCACAGTTTGCTTTTGACTCTTGTAAAAGTTTTTGACTCACCCTAAGGTAGATCGGCGCGTGGCTACGAAGGTAGCCAC
>JAYTVV010000251.1:0-7375 GCA_043743795.1 Geobacteraceae bacterium | reverse complement strand
CCATTCCATCACTGGTTGCGGAGGCTCTTAAGCGAAATCCAGAGCAATCAAAATATAAACAACCGAATTTATTCAATTATTAACCGGACAGTAGTGACTTTATACAACAAATCATAGAAAAGAATCTGAACTTAAAAAACAACTGAATAATCAAAATAGTCAGCATTTGTGCCGCGTTCTTGCCGGAGAAAAGAGTTGGTGGAGTGATAAGGAAGGCTGAAAAAGGCACCTAAACCAGAAAAATGTCCAACAAGGCAGAAGCAGCGGCCTAAAACCGCCGCTGTTCTCCCGAACCGTTAATAAGATTAAGTAACCACTGGAGATGCAAATGACTTCAATAACTAATACGTCTGCATATTTCTCAAATGCAGGAACTATTGGAAAGCAAAATGCAACCGGTGGGACTCTCGACAGTGCCAGTCAAATTGACAAAAGCAAAGTCGATGATCGCGAAAAGAAAATGGAAGATGCTAAGCAGGTATTAGCCCAGTTGAGCACGATAAAACAAGATATGACGCAATCAAGAAAAGCGTCAGCAGCAGAAAGAATCGCTCGCATCAAGGTTCAGATAAAGATGCTGAAAATGATGGGGGGCAATCCCAAGGCGATTGCACGACAGATTGCCCAACTGGCTGGAGAACTAGCTTCGGCGGTACGTGAATACTCTTCTGGTTCCGGAGATGGAGCAACCTTACCCGATGTTGCTTCCGGCGGCTCTCAGATTTCTGGCGCAAATGAATCAGCGAAGACATCAGCCACTGTATCTACTTCCATACTATCCAGCGATACAGCTACATTGAGTAGCGCCGGCAATAAGAGCATCAGCAGTGCAAAGGATGCAGTCTCCTCAGCGTCACCAGATGCTACTCCTACCGAAACACCGAAGCAGCGTGAGGAAGCCGCGCAGCAAAAACTCAAGGATGTTATTGAGAAAAAAACAAGTGAAATAGCGCAACAATCTTCAGAAGCACAGGCAAAAAAAGAATTTATCGATGAAGTACGTTCGCTGGCAGCACAACTAAAAACGCTGGCTGAACAACAAAAAAAGCGTATGCATCAAATAGGAAATCAGTCAAGTAATCAGGATTTTGAAAAAATTGATCAATCTCTTGCGAGTATTGATACTAGTTTGTCCAGCATTTCAACGGGTAACATAGCTGTAAATGCCACCATCAGCACTTTCGCTTAAACATACTTTCATAGAGGAGCTATTTCAATGTCATTAATATCTACAGCGACAACAGCGTATTCACAATTAAACCTGACCACCCAAAAAACTGTCTTAGAACGCGTTGCAACTGATAAGGGGGAAACCAAAGGGGACGCTTTTCTATTGCATAATTAGCAACATAACAAGCAGCGTCCCCTTAGGGCCTAACAAGCAGCGTCCCCTTAGGGCCTTCTTTGTTTTTGTCCTCGAATTTTCTGGCTTGATCTCATGTGTCAAACGAGATACACTTTAGAAAATGATACGGCGGAGGAAACGATATGCCACGAGCTGCAATGATTCATGCGCGAATGGAACCGGAATTAAAACAAAATGTCGAGAGCATCTTCAGGGCACTCGGAATGACCACAACCGAAGCAGTGACGCTTTTTTACAAACAAGTGAAGATGCGGCACGGATTACCGTTTACGGTTGAGGTTCCTGATGAGGAGCTTGACACTTGGCAGAGGGAAGAAATCAAAAAAGGTCTTGAGGAAATGAGAGCCGGAAAGTTGATTGACCACGCTGATGTAGTCAAGCGCTGGGCGGCACGAAGATGAGAATACGCTGGACTGAGGGTGCTGATGGCAATCTTGATCAAGTCGAGGAGTATATTGCTCAAGACAATCCCCCGGCTGCGGTTGCGACGGTAAATAAGATCATCGATTCTGCTCAGATGCTTGCAGACTATCCGACCATCGGGAAACGAGGAAGAGAACGCGGAACGCGGGAACTCGTTGTTGCCGGTCTCCCTTACATCGTCATTTATTCTGTACAGCGCGAGGAGCTAGTTATTCTCCGTGTGCTGCATACATCCATGAAATACCCGTAAACAACATCTCATGTTTCCCCGCCCTGCCAACCTTGCACGCTGGAGCACCCGAAGGGTAGTAGCCCTTGCCACGAGACAGATGGTAGAGGTGTCCAACAAGACAGTTGGACACCGCCAGCCCGAAAAGACTGGGCTTGCGGGTCAACTGCCAAGACGTTGTGCAACTATATGAAATGAGAGGGCGAAAAATGCGATGTCGCGGCTGTATTCTCGGAATCACCCTGCTGATCCTTGTTTTCACTAATGCTCTTGCCGCACCTGGAAAAACTCTTCCTTTTACTGCCGAGGATGATCACGATGGGGCGAGGACAGTGTGGTTTCTGCTGAATGTTTCAGGAATAACTGGCGTTAAGCATGCGTACATTCAGGCAAAAGACATACCGACGTCCAACCGCTGGCTGAAGTTAAAACCGAATGAAAAGCTACAACCGATGGACATGGCTTGGTGGCCTAATGCGGTTGCCGTACTTAAGGACAAGGAGAAAGAAACCTACATTTACAAGAACAAGACCTTGTCACTGACAGAGCTAAAGAAGAAATTTGGAAAGCCAACCTTACGTCGGTTTAACACTGCTGAAAAACCACTCGCATTAGTTCTCTTTGAAGGCGCCAAAAATCCTCCAGCAAAAATCCCGGCCATAATGCCAGAAACTTCACAATACGCTGCAATCTTCGACCTCGCGATAAATACAAGAGGAGCCTCGTGCATTCATAATCGGGACCAAGTGTGGGTCAGCATCGCAGATCCTGATGAAAAACGAGTCTACGAGATCGACCGTTCAGGCTGCATCACAGGTGAGCAGCGTAAGGTAGACGAGGAGTTTTATTCCCTGATCAATGATATGAAGCAGAGTGGAGCATTCGAGTGAAGGTCTGAGGTGCCCAGCCCGCGGCGGCACGCGGTCTTCGCTACGCTCCGCCGGTGCGCCTTGTGACGTTGAACAGAGATCAAGGGAAACCAAGGGGGACGCTGCTTGATATTTTTCTATTGCATAATTAGCAACATAACAAGCAGCGTCCCCTTAGGGCCTAGATGAACGAGTTGGAAGACAAGCAGAGGGATGTAATCCATGTTTTCTGCTGGAGGCGGCTGGAGTGGTGACATCGACATAAAGTAACGACAGCACAAACCACAAACAACATATTTCCAGGATATCATCTACAATAAAAACATTTTTCGTGCATTTTATGTAAAAAAAGGCCATATTATAAAAAATATTCGAAAAGTGAGGCTGACATGCTAATCCAATTCACAGTCGACAACTTCCGTTCCATCAAGGACTCCGCAACTCTTAGTTTGGTTTCAGGCACGAACAATAAAATGAATACATTCCCGGCAAGAACTCATTCGCTTCTATCTAGCGCTGTAATCTATGGTGCAAATGCAAGCGGGAAAAGCAATGTTTTGAGAGCCTTCGGCTTTATGAAATCAATGGCAATCAATTCCCAAAAAGTATTTCAATCTACAGACACCTTAGTACATGAACCATTTCGACTGTCTACTGAAACAGAGGCGGCCTCCAGTTCCTTCGAGGTGGTTTTTATAACTAAAGTTTCAGATAAAGAAGTTAAGTACAGATATGGATTTGAAGCAGATAATACCACGGTATATTCAGAGTGGCTTTTTGCAGACGAAAAAGGCAAGGAAGCCAAGTTGTTCTTTCGAGACGCTGATGACAAAGAGTTTTATGTGAACACGGAAAAGTTTAGGGAAGGCAAAGGCTTAAAGGATAAAGTTTTACCCAACAGTCTCTTTTTGTGGAAATGTGATCAGGATGGTGGTGAAATATCCGGTGCTATTCTTGAATGGTTCAAAAATGTAAATGTTCTAAATGGTATGAGACCATCTGGTTATATGGCCCACACCTTACATGAAATGAGCAATGTCGATTTCCGTTCGGAAATAATTAAGCTGGTTTCAGCTGCAGACCTTGGCATTCAAGATGTCTTAGTAGAGGAGAACGAAGTCTCTTCCGCAGAAATGGAAAAACTTCCTTTCCCCAAAGAATTCTTAGACCGTATTCGTGCTGAGAAATCTCCGCTTGTGAAAGTTGGCGTGAAAGCTGTGCACAACAAGTATGATGAAAACGAAAATATTGTCGGTACAGAAAAGTTTGATTTCGAAAACGATGAATCTGAAGGCACCAAGAAGTACTTCAGCCTTTCAGCGCCGTTTATTGATACTTTGAAAAATGGTAAAATTCTTATTGTTGACGAATTGGATGCGAGCCTACATCCGATGTTAACAATTTCACTTATTTCCATGTTCAATAATCCAAAAATAAATACAACAAATGCACAGTTGATATTTGCCACTCACGATACAAATCTTCTTAATCTGAAGCTCTTTCATAAATCTCAAATCTGGTTTACCGAGAAAGATGCAAGTGGGGCAACACACCTCAACTCGCTTGTCGAATACAAGAATGTTAGAGCAACGGATAATATTGAAAAGCATTATATCCAAGGGAAATATGGCGCCATTCCATACATTGGCTCCTTTGTTTTCGAGGGGCATAAATAATGGCTCGTAGACAAAAACGAAGTCAACACCAACTTCGCCTTAATAATCCTAAGCTCCTTAAACGAATAGAAAATGTTAGAACTCAACGATTGCTAGTGATTCTTGCTTGCGAAGGAGAAAAGACAGAGCGTTACTACTTTGAGTCATTATTTGAATCTCTCAGGAAAGCTCAGACATTGTCTAGTCTTTCGTGCGTCTTTGCGCCCCACCAGCATACCAATCCAACAGGGGTGCTTGCTGACCTGATCGGGTTCCGGGATGCATTCGGGCGCACATACAAAGACTACGAGCATCGATGGATCGTTATTGACCGCGACGAGGAACGATGCGGTGGCGGAGGGCATACGCTTCAGGATTTTAATAACGCTATTTCAGGAGCAAAGGACCATCGACCAGAGGTGAAAGTCGCGTGGTCTAATCCAAGTTTTGAAATCTGGTACCTTCTACATTTTCAATACAGGGATACGGCAATTGACAGAGACCAGGTTATTACCAGCTTGAACCATGCACTTTCAGCATGTTATGAGAAGAACGACCCTACAATGTATACTCGACTCCACCTGAAACTGAGTGATGCTGTTCGGAATGCGAAGCGGCTTCACGATGAGGCAACAGAAGCCGGGATGCTGCCAGCTGCTACCAACCCTGGAACAACTGTATATGAACTGGTAAAACTCCTTTTAGAACTGCGGACTCCTTCCCAACAAGCAGAAGCTCTTCAAACCCCAACACCCGCATGAACCTTGTTTCTTTTAGCTAAAAATGACTTACCAGCTCATCCAACCAAGCGCAACACCGGTCAAGCCGGTGTGCTCTCAGCCGTTGTCTTTTGGCCTACATGTAGCAGACATTCCTTTAATGCAAAGCCGCTACTCCAGATGATTGGCCAAGGCTGTATTCAGCGTTGTAATATACCCTTGGAGTTTCCAAAACAACAATGAGGGAAGGGAAGCACCAGATGGGGGCTACTATAATAGCCTGAAAATACGGTTCCCAACAACACCTTTGGAAAAGTTAAATAATACAAAATGAGGGGTGAGCTATGAAGTCAGCTTCAAAATTCGCAGTTTTGCTTACATTACTGACTATCATTCTACTGTCACTACCAGGCTGTGGTTATTATGCTGTTACAAAAAGTTCGCGGCAAATAGATGAAATCTCCAATGATTCTAAAATTTGTGTTGTTGGTAATTATGTCACCGGAAGTAACATTTTGGACGATAGCGTAAAAGAAAAAATTGAAAAATTGATAAAATACTGGGGTTGGAAAGTTGAATGTTCTGACCAGAGTGATGTTTATGTTGGTTATTCCTATAGCTACGGACAAAATACTGGAATATCTAGTTCAACTTCTCAGATGGCTAATAGATCAAAATATGCAAAATTAGCTGATAGTGTGTGGGAAAATAAGAACAGTTCCGCAAACAGAATAACCTCTTTCAATGAATCTATACTTCAGATTAAAGCAGTAGACGCCAAAAAGTATGAGAAAACTGGCGAGATAAAATCGCTTTGGATTTCAGAAGCGAGTAGCCCTAGCTCAGAATCCCTGAGAGAGGTGATGGACTGTTTAATTTATGTCGGTATGTATTATTTTAGCAAAACATCTGATTACACTCAAAAATTAAGTACCGGAAGCTGTGGACAATTATTCTAAAACAAAAGAAAAGGTGTAAAACCTGAATGACGCAAATTTAAGATTTTGCTGTACGCCATTTGCTCCGAATGTGGGATATCTCTTTTTATGTTTGTGCGCAGTCAAGGAAAACTAGGGAAAACTAGGGGCACTCCCCACATTTCTTAAAATTGTAGTTCCGGGGACAGTTTATTTATCTATCTTGAATCCTGACTCCAGATCTCCCCTCAAGGAAACAATAGACAGTTGACAAACTACCCTGAAAGGGTTATTTTTAAATATGGAAAAACGGCGACCACACTATGATCTCAAAGCAATCCTTGCACAGATGATTTGTGTCGAGAGCATGAATCTTACCCTTTCTTCACAACAAGGAATCCGTGCTGCCGGAATGACTCGCAATGAAGCTCTTGAGGTGGTTTCTAAACTCTCTGTCACCGATTTTTACAAAAGTATGACCACACACCAGAGCAATAGAATTTGGCAGGACGTTTATCACGCGAAGTGGCGTGATAAACCGCTTTATGTAAAATTTCAACAGGCTGGTGAGTATTTTGTCATATCGTTTAAGGAGTTGTAGCCATGAAATCAAAATGGAATAACAAACAATGCCCACTATGCTCTGAAGGCACATTACAAGAAGGCAGCCAAAAACAGACCCTGCTATATCGTGGACGAGAATATGAATACACAACAAAAGGAGCTTTTTGCAATCATTGCCATGATGGGTTCCCTGATTACGATAAGTGCGAAGAGGCAAACTGGAAAACCTTCCGTGATCATGTAGATGCAGAAGAAGTGGCGGAACTTGCAAGAATCAGAAAAAAGCTGAAATTAACCCAAAAAGAGGCAGCGCAAATTACTGGAGGGGGGCATAACGCTTTCTCTCGGTATGAGCGAGGAGAGGCAAAACCAATTCAGGCTGTACTTAATTTATTTAAGCTACTTGACCATCACCCGGATTTATTGAACGAGCTGAGAAACATTAGGACGGCGTAAATAGAAGAAGGCATAGAAGTCGCGCGTTAATCTCTTGTAAGACAGGAGTTGACCGCGACTTTCTCATTTAAGAGTAATGAAGTCCCAATCGGGTAGCCGGGGGTTTTTCTCCCCCAGCCCCCACACCACCGTACATGCGGGTCCGCATACGGCGGTTCGATAGAATTACCGGGCCGT
>JAYTVV010000250.1:0-23695 GCA_043743795.1 Geobacteraceae bacterium | reverse complement strand
ACGGCCCGGTAATTCTATCGAACCGCCGTATGCGGACCCGCATGTACGGTGGTGTGGGGGCTGGGGGAGAAAAACCCCCGGCTACCCGATTGGGACTTCTCTCTTCTTCGTTGCTGTCACCCCACCAGATTCCTCCGGCGGCGACTCCTCGGTTTTACTGTTGTCCGCGCCACGGCTGATGTCGGCTGCGGTTCCTGTTCCGCCAGTTTACGCCGTTTCTCTTCTTGGTTCTTTCTGCGCTTTTACTTGATGGCGATGTCCTGCAATGCTAGTAAAATCGGGGCGTAGCAGACATTTCTGTTGGTTTTAATTCGCCTTTGGTTTGCCGTTAATTCGCCTTTATTCGCCGTTTCGCCCTTTCCTCGTTTCTTTTACGGAAAAAAGTCCGTGACTCAGGATGGTTACTGGGGTTGGGGCATCTTCATTTAATCCGGAAACTTGCCGCACCGACAAAAATCAGTGCCAATACTCCGTACGCTATAAGTTGTAATATTGGGAGGAGAAAAAGCCCAATTCCTCCTTGAGGATCAGGATGGACATAAATTATGTCATACGAACAATATATTGAAGCGCCGCTGATTATAGAAAAGGCGACGCAGTTAAAAATTGCAATTGATTTTGTATCAGAACACCGTAGTAAGCCATACAGCGCAAGTAGACATGGCGCTAACTGCCACACAAATAGAATTGCGCTACCAGCTTTAATTGAGAAAAATAATGTGGCTAAAACTGCTATTCCAATTATTACAAGCCCAATTGTTCTTATCTCTTCTGTCCTCACTCAAGACTCCAACTATTCAATTTAGCTGCCCAACTCTTTGTTCACCGGTTCACGCGCGCGCGTGAACCGGTGAACCTCCCAAATGGAACATTTTTTCTGGAAAATTAAGGCCGCTTCCTGTTTTATTGCCGTAGAATGTATATCACATACCACTCATAACTCCCCCAACCCCTCTTATCTCTAAGAGGGGTACTCAATATTTCATTATTCCAGAACCGAACCACCTCAACATCATGCGCATTCGAATAATTCGTGCGAACAGCATCATATTCGCTCCCTTCGGGAAGGTTATATCGTTCCGTTTACTGAATGTTTTGAGGGTGCCCCGGTTCAGCGGTTCTCTCGATTATTGGCATTGATTTCTGTTCTGCATAAGTGATGGCGTTCCAAGATGCGCAATCCATTTTAACTGGGCAGCAAATCCGGAACTACAGTAAAAACTCAGGTGGTGAGCAGAACTCCTCCCATCTCATTGTCCGCAGACCTGATGAATTGTCCGAAATCCTCCTCTTTAAGGCATGCCATATCTTCAAGCGTTATCGTCTTCAAGGTATTTATTTCGCTGTCACAAGTATTATACGTCGTGCTGTAGAAGGCGATGCGTTTTTCTTTTTCAAGTCCCATCTGCAGTAACTGAAGAGCGCCTCTTTGAATCAGCTTCAGCTTCATATGCAGATCGTGAATATTCTTAACCGACCACACCCCCAGATAGATGGGACTGTTAACGTTCCTGACGTCTCCGACCAGCTCGCCTCGCAACAGTTCCTCTTTGTCACGAGAGAGATACGGAACAAAATCGAGGTGCTCGGCGAACTTTCGATCCGTAGTAAAAAACTCACCGTTTTCAGGATTAAGAGTGAATATCATGGTGCGTCCGGCAGTCTGGCCGTAACTCTGGAATAGTACGTCCTTGTATTCATGGAATGGCACATGTTCCCGGACATAGGTCTCGTTCCTGCTGATGCGGCTGGTTATTCCCAGCAGCCACGAACCGATGGAAGGATTGTCTATGCGACACTTTCTCACTTCATTCTTCAGGAAATCAAAGGGCTTGCCGCCAAAACGATACAAAAGAACACTTTGAAAGATGTCACGGATATTGTTGTACCTGCTGAAATGATAAATCAGATCATAGCTGAACAGCTCCATCTGGCGGATCTGCCAGATGAAGATTGAAATGTCGGTCCTACTGCTGTCTGCGGTGAGTTCAATGGTCTGTGTTGACTTGATAAGCCTCACATACCTGCTTCCCAGATCAGCCAGCAGCACTGTGTCCCTGGTGGTGCTCTTCTTCATGGAAACAGTCCAGCGGGTGAACTCCCCCTCCCTGCTTTCCACCGTAATGTGCTCCGCGCCAAACGTTGCATATGTCTGTTTTGTTCCGATCCCTTCACCAGCCATAGCCCCTTTCGTAGATGTGCCGACAAAAAGCGGTACCTGATCCGCACCCCGTACAAGGCGCTCTTCAGCTATGCCGGTGCCATTATCTGTTATGGCAAGTGTCACGGCATCATTCTGCTGTTCCAGCACGAATTCGATCAACCCGCGTCTCCCTGCAGACTTGATGGCATCCATCGCGTTGGAGACAATATTTATCAGCGCCCTGCTGTAACCTATGTAGCTGCCACGTACCGGGTCGATCCTCGATGTAAGGATCAGTCGTACTTCACACGAACTGTCCACCGCTTCTATAAAGGGAATGACCCGTTCCGTTATCAGATCTTTGAGGGAAACCTTGTGAGAAAGGTGGGTCGTGTCCTCGTACATATTCAGGGTGTTGAGAAGTGCGGTTGTCTCCCTGTTAATGTCCTCGGCAACCTTGCTGAAGTTATCTACCGACATCATGGCAGTCATATCAAAGAGAACTTTCAGCGATTTTTTTACATCATGACGGACCTTGGACAGCTCTTCTGCAATTGAAATTTCCGGTCGCTGCTTTGATACGACCTTTTCCATCAGCGCATGAGCCTCCACTGACATCAGGTGGAATTTCATTTTCCGGTAGACGATCAGGTCTTCGATGCTGAAGCCTCTGCTCCTGAAGAAATCAATAGAGCTTATCAGTTTATCCCAGACGTAGAGATAAATATGGGAATCAGGGGCCACCGTGTGAGCGAGATAGCGGACGAAGGCGGTGCCGATGCCTTTCCCTTTACCAAAAGGGCTGGTCACCTGCCGATAGATATGGAATTTTTTCTGATCCGGTGTTGCATACACCAGCAGATAGCCGAGCAGTTCCCCCTTTTCGTCCCACACAAAGCTGTGGTCGTAGTCGATGTCTATACTTTTGTCCAGGATGTATGGAGAGGGGATAAGCAAGGAGTCAATGTTGAGGAGCGGGAGATGCGTAATTGCATTTTCGTAGTCGGGAGTCAGCTTTTTTATGTACGGAAATTGGCTGGAAAGTGGTTCGACAACGCCGCTGACACTGGAGTTAAAAAATGAAGTGTCAGTTTTTATGAAAGTACTATTTTTCAAGACATCCTCCTCCTCGCGTCCGCTTTTTAAGAGCTGAAAACAGTAATTAGTGGTCGGTTATACCTAGAATTCCGGCCGGCCGGAATTTTAGAGAGGGGCTTGATTTTACACCAGCTCCTCGATTGTGCCGCCCGGCTTCAGAACAAACCGGCTCCCGCGCCACTCAACCCGGTTGCCCAGAAAAGAGAGCGCCCAGGTAAAAAACGCCAGCATATCCCGCAACGGGAGCAGCCAGAGCCAGCGGGGAAAGAGGTTGTCCCGGACAAAGCGGCGGCTGAATATGGTACTGACGCTCAGGCGGACTCCGTAGAGCAGCGCCACGGCGGCAGCTCCAACAGCCGGAGACGGGGCGAGGATGGTTGCCAGCAGGAGTGCGGGGAAGGGGAGTGTGATTCCGGAGGCCAAATACCCTCCCGGTCGGCTGACGCGCATGGTGCGGGCCCAGCGCAGCTGCCGTGACAGTACCGTCATAAGATTTTCCGGTTTGATGACACTTTCGACAAAACAGGGGTCAAGGGCAATCCGCCACCCGGCACGATGGATCTTGTTGCCAAGCTGATAGTCATCGGCCAGATAACCGGACAGCGCTTCAAAGCCGCCAATGTCCGCCAGTGCCTCCCGCCTGACCGCCATGGATGCCCCCAGGGCAAAGGTGAGTCCCTCCAGTTGCCGGGCCACCAGCACATTGGGGACCATCTCGGCGGTGAAGCCGGTGGCTTCAAGAGCGGTGGCAATGCCATGGACGTCGGAAGTGCGATAGAGCGACGTTGCCAGGCCGACCTGCGGGTCAGAAAAGTGTGCGGCAACCGAGCGGAGATACTCAGGCTCGACACTGATGTCGCTGTCACTGACTATGATAATGTCGTGACTGACATGGGGAAATGCGTTGATCAGATTGGAAACTTTCTGGTTCGGTCCGTGCAGAGCCGGATTGATAATCAGTTTGATATCGTGATTGGTGAAATCATCCATCAGGTGCCGGATAACCGGAATAACTGCGTCGTCCGGCGATGCGACGGCAAACACAAGCTCCAGTTCTCCTGAATACTCCTGGCAGCAGAACGAGGCAAAATTGTCGTAACTGTCTTCATCCATCCCTTTGACCGGCTTCAGGATAGAAACGGCGGGGTGCGAGTGGTTACGGACAGGATGATCATTTTTTTTAAAGTATTTCAGCGCCCACCACAGCGAGATCAGCGAGTAGGAAAGCGCTGGCGCAATGGCAACGAAGGGGAGGAGGGTGCGTAGCATATCAGGATGCCTTCTGTACGAGGAGCAGGTATGGAGCGTTGGAGGAAACATTGGTCTGTCCCATGCGCCAGGAATGACAGACTCGCGGGTTCAGTCCGGCTGCCCAGTTTTCTACGGTGGATTGTTCGTCTCCGCCGCCGCAGTGACCGGGATAGACCGTTACCAGCACAATACCGCCCGCCGCCAGCAGCCGCAGCGATTGTTCCAGGGCGATGGCCGTTGTCTCCGGGCGGGTGATGACGCTGCGATCCCCTCCGGGGCGATAGCCGAGATTGAACAGCACGACCTGCACCGGTCCGGCGATATGCTGTGCCAGTGCTTCATGCCCTGTGTGCAGGAGTGTCACCCGACTTGACAGTCCCGAATCGTCCAGCCGGTGTCCGGTTTCGGCAACCGCTTCCTGCTGGATATCAAAGCCCCATACATGGCCACCAGCGCCGACCAAACGGGCCAGCAGCAGGGTATCATGCCCGTTGCCGCAGGTCGCATCGACGGTGTGGTGCCCCTCACGCACAAAACTGTGCAGAAACAGGTGCGAAAGCGGCACCGGCCCGCGCAGCGCCGCTATGGTGAAGCCGGAGGAGTCAGTCATGGCGGCAGAGGTTAGCAGAATCGTAACGCTTTAGCCACAAAGGATTTGTTTGTAATTGGGGGCTAAAAAGGGTACTACGACAGCATGATACTACGAAAAACAGTTGGTAAAGAGCAGAACACTATCCGTCTGGATGATGCCATTGCAGCCCTTTGTGCCGGGGTAAGTAAATCGGAAGCGCGTCGCATCATCGATCGCGGTGGTTGTACGGTCAATGTTGCCCTGGTGCGGGTGGCGTCGCGGAGCGTCAAAGCCGGTGATGTCATTGAGATTGGTGTTATGGAACCGGGGCGTTTTCAGGAGCTGAAGCTGCCGGCCGGGGCACTGCTCTATGAAGATGGGGAGCTGATCGCCGTCAATAAGCCGGCGGGGATCAACAGCCAGCGCACCCCCTATCAATTGAAGGGAACGCTGGAATACTGGGTGTCCGAATATTTCAAGGCACAGGGGAACAGCGAACCGGCGCGGGTTGTCCACCGTCTTGATCGCGGCACGTCGGGAACGATGCTCTTCCCGAAGAGCCGGCAAAGCGCCGCCTGGCTTTCAAAGCAGTTTCAGGAGGGCCTGGTTGACAAGCTGTATCTGGCGCTGGTATCCGGTCGGCCCGATCAGGAAAAGTGGACCGTAGACGCGCCGATCGGCAAGGTTGCCTCGGCACGATACGGAGTAGTTGAAGGTGGTAAGGCGTCAGCAACGGAATTCCGCATGATTGCATCATCCGGTGACCTCTCACTGGTGGAGGCGCGCCCGCTGACCGGTCGTACCCATCAGATTCGGGTGCATCTTGCTTCGGTCGGTCTGCCGATACTTGGCGATGCGACCTATGGCGGACAGGCAGCCGGGCGGATGATGCTGCATTGCTCCGGGATGACGTTTCAGAATTCAAAAAAGGCGGGAATTACGGTGTCGGCACCACTTGACGGGGAGTTTGCAGAGATGGTTCGTGAACTGCCGGGGTGTCAGTCACTAAAGACCTGAGCGCTGAAAATATAGATGTCACACTCTCCCTGCCAGGCATCCTGCGGCAGACCGGCTTTGATGCAGGTGTGCTGCAGGAACTGGTCGCGGTTCCAGCCGTATTCCGTTGCCACCTGCGGCAGCAGCACCCCGCGACAACTCCCTTTGATGATGTAGATGCCATGGATACCGACCTTTATTTCCTCCACCGAGGCGATCTTTTCCAGCGGCGAAAGTACCGAAATATCAAGTGTGAAATCGTCGAGATCATCGCTCTTCATCGGGTAAAAACGGGGATCACGGGTTGCGGCGGAGACCGCCATTTCCTGCACCAACTCATACAGTGGCTGATCGGATACAAAATTACCGATGCAGCCGCGCAGCTCCCCTTTGATCTTTGCCGTGACAAAACAGCCGGAGTGAAGGCGCAGCCTTGATGATGTCGGGGCAACCGTCGGGACTTTCCGCCTGGTGACGTAGTCAACAATTGTTCCACGGGCAATCTTCAACAGTTCCTTCTGTTCCGTTTTGGTCAAAAGATCCGACATGGCTTCAACCTCGTCAATTCGATGAAATAAAAAGTACTAATAGTTCTTCCGCCGGAACAGTCCGGTCTTGATACTGGTCACCCGGTCCAGAAACAGGACGCCGTCCAGATGATCCATTTCGTGCTGGATGGCGACCGCCTCAAAACCGCTGGCCATAATCTCCCGGTGAGTCCCATCGGGTTCACAGAACTTCAGCGTGATTTCGGTTGCCCGATCAACATCGCCGGTGTAGTCCGGTACGCTCATGCACCCCTCGCGCATGGTTGCCGAACCATTGCGGCTTATGATTTCGGGATTGATCATGCAGAGCAGGCCGTGGTTGTTTTCTTTGCCGTGACGGTTCTTGGAAACATCAACGACACAAACCCGGAGTATGACGCCGATCTGCGAGGCCGCAACGCCGACGGAGCCAGGCCCTTCGTGCATCGTATCCACCAGATCCTGGATCAGATCGTGGATGCACTGGTCGATCTGCTCAACCCGGTTGCACAGTTTTTTTAAGACCGGATGTGGATAGCGTAAAATTGGCTGAACCGGCATGTCAGAACGCCACCGGTGTTATGACCCGAACGCCGATTTCCACGTTCAGCTCTTTTTTGAGAGTCTCCAGTGTTTGCTCCACTCCTTCGGGTGTTTCGCCGTCCGGCAGTGCTACTTCCAGCATCAATACATAGACCGGTTCCGCAGCCGTGCCGATCAGCTTGGTATTGAGATCGGTAATGTTGATGTTACGGGTGGCCAGTTCGCGGGTTACATGATACACAATGCCCGGCTGGTCGGCGCCATAGACTGAGATCATGCAGATTTCACCGTCACTCTCCTGGCGGGCAACCTCGTCGGCGTGAAGGGTGCGAACCCCGAGGGTCATCCCGATTCTGTCGCAGACCGGCTTCAGCTCCTCAATCAATCGTGATTTACTGAACGGTCTTTTCAATGAGATAATCAGGATCATGGCAAATTCACCACCCAGCATCGTGCAGCTGGAATCGGCGATATTGCAGCCGAGGTTGAAGAGCCCTTCGGTAATGGCGGCCACGATTCCGGGGCGGTCTTTGCCTACTACGGAGACAGCGTAATGCAGGATTTCCGGTTGGTGTGTCATGATTAAACCTCACAGGTTGTAGTCTTGTCTGGTTATCGCACCAAAACGATTTCATCTGCAATTGTTTTTTGAAATCAGCTATAGTGTTACTCAGATTCCAGGAGTGAAAGGATCCGCACCATGCCAGTCACAAGCCGTTCCGTCTGCCCCTTTGACTGCCCCGATGCCTGTGGGCTTCTCGTTGCCGTTGAAAACGGTCGTGCCGTCAGTGTCGGCGGCGATCCTGCTCATCCGGTTACGCGTGGTCTGCTCTGTCCCAAGATGGGTCATTATGAACAGACGGTCCATTCTCCCCGGCGGCTGACAACACCGTTGCGGCGGGTCGGAAAAAAAGGGACCGGCGAGTTTGAACCGATCTCCTGGGATGAAGCGATCGAACTGATCTGCAGCCGTTGGCGGGTGATCATCGCTGATCACGGGGCAGAAACCATTCTTCCGTATTCGTACGCCGGTACGATGGGGTTGGTGCAGCGTAATGCCGGCCACGCCTTTTTCCATAAACTGGGAGCGTCGCGTCTGGAACGGACGATCTGCTCACCGGCAAAGGATGCGGGTTGGAAGGCTCTTATGGGGGATACACCGGCCATGGAACCTGCCGGGGTCGAACAGAGTGATCTGGTGATTTTGTGGGGCATTAATGCCGCAGCAACCAGTATCCATGCCATGCGCGATGCTCAAACGGCCAAGCGCAACGGCGCCCGCATATGGGCCATCGATACCTACCGTACCCCGACCTGCGCTGCTGCTGATGAAACGTTCCTGATCCGCCCCGGCAGCGATGCTGCTCTTGTGTTGGGGATGCTGCATGTCATTGAGCGGGAGGAACTGCTTGACCGGGAGTTCATCGCTGCCAATGTGCTCGGGTTTGAAGAACTGTCAGCACAGATTCTGCCGGACTGTTCTCCTGCTCAAATGTCTGGGATATGCGGCGTACCGGCCGGAGTCATCGAACGGATGGCACGGGAGTATGCCGGGGCACAGGCGCCGTTTATCCGCTTGGGAAGCGGCTTGACGCGTTATGGCAATGGTGCCATGGCGGTGCGTACGATCAGCTGTCTCCCCGCTGTCGTCGGAGCCTGGGCGCAGCCTGGCGGCGGCATTTTTATCGGCACTTCGACCGGAGGGGCATTTCCGCTGCAAACGGTGACGCGCGAAGACCTTCTGACGACCATACCGCGGCTGGTAAGCATGAACCAGCTTGGCGGAGCGTTGACGGAGCTGAACGATCCACCGGTACTGTCTCTGTATGTCTACCACTCCAACCCCGCTGCCATCGCTCCTGACCAGAATGCCGTCCTCCGCGGTCTCGAACGGGAAGACCTCTTCACGGTGGTTCATGAACGTTTTCTGACTGATACCGCGCGGTATGCCGACATCGTGCTGCCGGCGACCTCTTCGCTGGAGCATCCGGACCTGTATCGCTGTTACGGGAGTTATCACGCTCAGCGCTGCAGCGCTGTTATTCCACCGGTGGGAGAAGCCCGGAGTAACTGGGAGGTGTTTTCCCTGCTTGCGATCGGAATGGGGTGGGACGAGCCGTTTTTTCGCCTGGCGGCGGATGAATTGGTCGAGCTGCTCCTGGCGGGAGACAACAGCTGGCGAAGCGCGGTCGTATCCGAACGCCTGCGTCAGGGAGAGCCGGCCATGCTGACTCCACTGACTGATCCGAAGAAGGTATGGCTGACGGCTTCGGGGAAGATTGAAATTCTGAACGTCCGGGAAGGTGAAGCGTTGCCGCGCCTGCTCCCGACTCATGCTGAGCGGGATGGATTCCCGTTGCGCCTGCAGCCTGCGGTCACGGCATTTGCCCTCAATTCAAGTTTTTATGAGCAGGACAATTTGCGTTCGAAACAAAAGTGCATGGAACTGATGATGAATCTGGTTGATGCCGAGGAGCGTGGCCTGGCTGATGGACAAACGGTGACCGCCTTTAATGACCGGGGAGCGGTACGATTTAGCCTGCAGATATCAGATGTTGTGCCGACCGGAACGGTCGTTACCGAAGGGGTCTGGTGGCGGGAGTTTATTCCGGGTGATCGCGGGGTGAATGCACTGACATCACAACGGCTGACTGATGGCGGTCGTGGCAGTACCCTCTATGATGTGACGGTGGAAGTGAAGGCTGCATAGCCGCGGTACATAATCGGACGAATTGCATGCCATTGGTGCAACCGACCGTAAATAGTACTTGAACAGATTATGATTTTATCCGATAAGTGCAAGTGTAACGCTGTACTTCGTTTGTCTAGTGCTGTTACGGCAGACAAATTGTGTGCAGATGGAGGAGGTGTTGATATGGCAGACATATTTTCAAATTCAGCTTCAGCAGCGGATGCCTTTGCGTCCATTGCCGACAATGTGCAGGCCCAGCGCAGTCAGGTGGCTCAGTATGCTTTGAACAAGGCCGCAACCTACTGGAGCCAGAACAAGACCGATGAAGC
Source organism: Geobacteraceae bacterium (assembly GCA_043743795.1). GTDB lineage: Bacteria > Desulfobacterota > Desulfuromonadia > Geobacterales > Pseudopelobacteraceae > JACRCG01. The sequence continues at coordinate 13,545 of JAYTVV010000250.1, read as the reverse complement.
GCTTGTAGAGTTTAAGAAGGTGCTCGCCTTTGACCCTCAAAATACCGATGCGCTCAGCAGTATGGGCAAAATATATCAGGGCAAAGGTAATACAGCCGAAGCCATAAAAAATTTTAAAACGGTCGTTCAGATCAACAGAACGTCAGTGACCGCTCATAATGACCTTGCCAATATTTATCTCCAGGCGAAGCAGTACACGAATGCTGAAAAGGAATTCAAAACTGCAGCCAAGTTGGATCCACTCAGCCCGCTGGCCGATTATACCCTTGGGATTCTTTACACCCAGACCGACCGCTTTGCCGAAGCTGAAGCACAGTTCAACAAAGTCGCCAAGGTATCGCCACGGGACGGCAACGTCCCCTACAGCCTTGGGGTGCTCTACAACAAAATGGGCCGTTCGGAAGATGCGGTCAGGCAGCTTGAAAAAGCGCTCACATTCAAAAAAGATTTTGTTGCAGCTAATTATGAGCTCGGTGCAGCCTATGTTAAGCTGGGTAAAGTCGACAAAGCTACGGAGCAGTTGAGCATTCTTGATACCAAGCGATCAAGTCTGGCGAATGATTTGAGTTATCTCCTCAACAAACCGAAAATAGTCTATATGGATTCAACCAACAATCGTGGCTTCAACCAACTTTTGGGGGCTCGAACTCCCCTCTGGATGCTGGATCCAACGCTGCTTACCGCTCCTAATTCGAGCAAAAAAGTGTCCGTGGCCATCCAGTTCAACAATAAAATGGATATCGCTTCAATTATGAATCCGGCTAACTGGGAGATTTCACGAGCCAAGAGTACAGAAGGTGGCTTTTACAACAGTTCCATGCCGACAACTGATCGTGAGGTCAGCGTCCCCAAACGACCATATTCCGTCACATATAACCCCCAGACCCGCCAGGCCAGCGTTACCTTTACCGTGACGCAAAACTCCACGATAGACCTGAGTATGGATGCAAATGGTAACATTACAGACGGTGGTGCCACTATTGATCCGTCACATCTGGTTTTCAAATTTTCCGGTAAAGATGCCGCCGGAAGGCAGATGGACACGAGCGGAGACCAAATCGACGGCTCTGCTCTCAAAGCGTTCTAAAAAAGTACTCTGGTCATGAGTTGCCGTTATTCAAGCGGATTCATAATCCGGAAGCCGTTTCTTTCGGTAACGGGCCTCGAATCCGGCTAACACTCAAGGTTTCATTGCAAATGTGAAGGGTCTATTGTAAAAGTGATTTTCAGAACTGAAACGTAATTCGCGCAAGACTTCAGCCGAGGAGATGATGTGAATCAACTGACATTACAGGGTTTGGTTGTAATTGAAGGTCGGGCAACCTACGAAAGAATACTAACGGCGATTCGCGATATGGAGTCGGATGAGGCGCTTCGTCAGATTCAGAACTTCCTCAAGATATACCCGGAATTCTCCCAGGCCCACAACGACCTGGCTGTGCTCTACTATCAAACCGGCAATAGCTTGAAAGCACTTGCCCATTATGAGAAAGCTCACAAGCTTGAGCCGTCCAACGTAACCTTTCGCAAGAATCTCGCTGATTTCTATTTTGTTGAGCTGGAATGGGCCGATGACGCAATCCAGACGTACCTGGACATTCTGAAAGACAATCCCTTTGATGTTGAAACCCTCAACGCGCTTGGCACTATCAGTGTTCAGATCGGCCGACGCGAACAGGCCCGCCAGTATTTTACCCGTACATTGCAGCTTGACACCGTCAATATTCAGGCCCGTCAGGCTCTGCAGCAGCTGGGTGGGGGGGCGGCGCCGTCTCTGCAGGCACAGATAGCCGACTCTCGTCCGCACCATATTTCACCACCGCCTCCACCGCAACAGGTTTTGGACTCCGTTCAGTCGTCCGCTGCCTGCCAGGAGCCGCCGAAGAATCCCGATCAGCTCTACCGGCAGGCCCAGGAACTGGCGCACTCCGGCTCGGGTGTGAAAGCCCTGCGCGCTCTGGAGGAGCTTGTTATGCGGCACCCCACCTATGCGCTTGCTCATAATGACCTCGGCGTCCTGTACCAGCAGGAAGGTGAGCTTGACAAGGCCCGTCATCATCACGAAGAAGCGCTCCGTCTGCAGCCGGCCAATGTAACTTTCCGGAAGAACCTCGCCGATTTGCTTTACATCGCATGTGGTGAAACCGAGGAAGCCTTGAAGCTGTATGTTGCTGTTCTGGGTGTTAATCCGCGGGACATTGAAACACTCAATGCTATTAGCGCGATTTGCCTCGAAGTCGGGAAGCTTGACGATGCCCGTTCATTTCTTGAAACAATTATGAAAATCGAACCGTGGAATCGTGAAGCCCGGAATTCGCTGGATGCGATCTTGGACATGGAAAAAACGGTTGCTGTTTCACCGGCGGCACCTGTCAGCGTCGATGATATACACGCTGAAACGCAGCTGCTTGTACAGCAGGACCGGCTGAGTGAAGCGCACTCACTGCTGGAAGAACTGGCCCATAGTAACAGTAGTAATGCCCTCTTCCACAATGACCTTGGTGTTCTGCGCTTTCGCCTCGGAGACGTAGAGGGAGCACGGCGCTCCTACGAACGGTCGGTCGAATTGCAGCCGGGCAACAGCAGCTTCCGTATGAACCTGGCTGATCTCTATTTTGCCGAACTCGGGATGCGGGATGATGCCATCAGTATCTATCTCGACCTGCTTCGACTGCACCCCGGAAACCTTGAAATACTGGCTGGTCTGGGCCAGATATGTATCGCCGTCGGCCGCCCGGAAGAGGCAAAATCGTTCTACCGCCGGGCATTGGAGATCGATCCGTGGAATGCGGAGATCAGGGCTGCGCTTCAGGAACTGCTTTAAGAAAACGCATAAGCGCGAGGTGTTTTATGCATCACCACGTGTCTTTTGTTGCAGGTAGAGAAAAGTGCCAGAGGAGAAGATAATGAAAAAACTGTTGGGTGTGATGCTGTTTGTCTCTCTGGTTTGCCTTGTCGAAGGCTGTGCGACACCCGTAGTTACCGACAGCAAGGTACCAATCGTCAATCAGGTAACCCCTCCACCGGTGGGTCATTTCAATGACCGAATGAAAAATCTTGCCGACCAGCTTGACAACAATGCTGTTCCGAAAGACCTTGCGAACACCTACATCGTAACAAGTTTTACAAATCTTGATAAGATCGGCGATACAACGTCGCTTGGCCGCCTGATTGCCGAGAACCTGATGTATGGCCTGCAGCTGCATAAATGGCAGATTCTCGAGGTCAGACTTGCAAAAGGAATTGATGTAACAGCGGCGGGAGAATTCTCCTTGAGTCGGGATATGAACAAATTAAAGGACGAATACAAAATCAGCGGTGTTGTTACCGGCACGTATTCTGTGGCAGAGGGGAACCTCACCATAAATTCCCGTGTTATTGACGTGAATACCGGCATAGTAATTTCTTCAGGCCAAACGTACATTCCGGTAAATTGGCTTCCTGACGCCTCCTTCTCGATTGAGAACGGCAATAAAACGATGAAGATTGTCAGTGATGGGATAAAATAAAATGACTATCAAATTTTCTGCAGTTGTCCCTGTCATCCTCGCCCTTTTTCTTACAGGATGTGCATCACAAAATGCTGCCGTACGCTATAGCACCTGCTACGGCAAGACATTTAACCAGCTTTTGGAGTCAACCGATCTCAAGCCGCTCTTTAACGATATCGCACGGGAACTTTGTGCTGAACCATGCGGTGCGGAAGGTGTTTCGGCGTCCGCAGATCAGCTGCCAAAAAACAGCAGGTGTTCTGATGCAAACAGCAAGAGCGATTATTCCATACTGATTACGGACTTTGTTGATATTCAGTCATTCACCCCTGCTTCTCAAGGTTTGCTGATGGGAGAGCTGATGCGCGGCAGCCTCAGTTCCGTATGCAGTACAAAAATAACTCAAGTGGAGTTTGCCAAATTCTTTAATCTGAATGAAAAGGGGTTGGTGGTACTTTCGAGAAAAGTTTCCGAGATAAAAAAGGATGAGTATGACCAAACTGAGGCTATTGTGGGAACGTACAGTTATCTCAACAATAAAATAGTCGTGTTTGCGCGCAAAATAAACGTCGTATCAGGTAAAATATCGCGGATGGTTACTCGTGAGATTGATTATAATTGTGCCGGCGGTACGGTGAGTTATACCGTCAAATAGTCTTCGTCTGATCCCTGTGTTACCTGTTTTGCGATGTAAAGGCCGCGCAGATGCCTTCTCCGATTACTGTTTAAGCCTGCTGCTGAGAACAGGTGCTGCTGTGATCCCGGAAACATCATCCTCTGACAGTATTCCAGCGGCAGATTTGAGCTGGACCATCTTGATAATATTATCATACAGGGCATATTTGTAGTCGCGCAGGGCGAGTGAATACGCCTGCTCGGCATTCAGTACATCAATGGCATTACGGGTGCCGATGGTACGCCCTTTACTGACTGCAGCCAGTTGAATTTCGGCAGAAGCTTTCCTTTGCTCCAACGCCCGGATAAAACTGATGTTGTAGCGAAGATTAAAAAACGCCTGCTTCACATTCTCCCGCTGCTGGTCCATTGTTTCATCGAATATATGCCGCCGCTCTTCTTCTGATGCAACAGCCCGTCGAACCTTGGCAGCCGTTTCTCCCCCTGAATACAATGGCAGATATATGGATGCTCCCACAAACCATTGCCGCGTCTCAGCTGTCGGGAGAAGGGATGTCCCACGGTTGACGTCATATCCACCTGAGGCTTGAAGAACGGGCAGATATTCGGATTTTACGGCTTTGCGTTGTTCTGAAATCTGGGTGAGCCCCTCGCGGGCCTGTTTAAGAACGGGCTGTTCTTTTTCCATTGTTGCAACCCACCAGTCAAGGTCGTCCGGACTTGGCCCAGCCGGCTGTTGAGGTAAATAATTTTCAACCGATGTAACCGGTTTGCCGACTATTGTTGACAGCTTCTGCTCGGCCAGACGAAGAGAACTTTCACTCCTGGTCAGGTCAGCCTTGGCGCCATCGAGGCGCGATTGCGCCTCATATACCGCGATGATGTCTCCCGTTCCGGCTTTGAGGAATGCCTGTGACTGGTTGAGAACCTGTTTAAGACGATTGATTTCTCCTGCGGCTATCTGCTTGTCCGTTTGAGCTTTTAGTAATGAAAAATAGGCATCGATAAATTTTACAATCAGATTTTGCTGTGCAGCTGTAACTCCCGCCTGCTCAACTTTCAGACCGGCATCGGCAGCAGACAGCGAATAGATGGTCGGGACGTTGAGCAAGGTCATCCGGGCGGTGATATTGTAGTTAAGCGCTGTGTAATCAAAAGTCGTATCGGTGGGGGTATAGTTCACAAATGACTGAGAAATCTGTTTTACGCCAGCACTTGAATCTACATGCGGCATAAGCCCTGACATCAATACATCCGAGTCGGCTTTGCTGCCGGTTACCCTGGCCTCTGTACGGCCCAGGGCAGGATCATTGACCTTTGAAGAGAGATAGAGATCCCATATTTTTGCGGGAACCTCTCCCGGGGTGTTGTCGGTTTTGCTGTCCTGATTTACGCCGGCAGGAAGCTCGGTAATTTTTGATTCTGCCAGGGTCTTTTCAATGAGCGCCCTCTGGGTGGCCGCCAGTCGTTCTTCTTCAGCCCGTGAAGCTGCAATGCGTTCCTGCTCCGCTTTCTCTGCCGCTTCACGTGCTTCCTTTGCCTTTTGAACCGCGAGACGTTCCTGCTCCTTTTTTATAGCCTCCTGCAGAATCGCCTCAGCCGCCGCCTTCTCCTGCTCAACCTTCTCCGCGGCTTTGCGTGATTCCTCCGCAGCATGGGCTGTCCGCTGCTCCTGTTCCCGCATGATGGCTTTCTGGCGTGCCGCCTCGTCGTCCTGCTCGGCCTTTATTTGTGCCAGTCGTTCCTGTTCAACTCTTTCAGCCGCTTTACGCTCCTCTTCTGCCTTAAGAGCCGATAGTCGTTGAGCTACCTGCTGCTCGACTGCTTCTTTGACCAGTCTGTCTTCTTCTGCCTGTGCTCTCGCCTTCTGGTCTTTTTCAGCGGCCTCATTGATGACAGGTTGTTCGGATGCTTTCTCCTGCACAAGGCTCTTCTTATCACCGATGATACGGATTCCTCTGCCGGGAGAGACCGACAGGCTCTGTTCCGGCAGCGTCGTTTGCCCGCTGGTCGGCACCTGGGGGGCACTTTCCCTGTCGCCAGTAATTCTGATAGTGCTGCTTCCTCTCACCGGGGAACGGGGTGGTTCCGTTGCCGTCAGTTCGCTGGAGCCAGGCTGAGATGACGTCGTTTTATCGCCGGTGATGCGAATAATGGAGTCTGCGCATGCCCTGCCAGCTGGAAACGTTGCGGAGAGCGCCAGTGCGGGAAGTGCTATATGCAGTATGTGGTGTGAGAGTCGTTTCATTCTATTTGGACTGAGTCGCTTTCTGAAAACTTTCACGCATTTTCACAAAAATGGCATCAAAGGGGGTACGAGGTTTCGTTGCAATAGTGAGTTGAGCTGACATTCCCGGCACAAGATGAAGATCTCCGAGTGATTTGAGTGATTCCGGATCCAGTTCGAGATAGGCAATATAGTTTGCCTGCTGTCCCTGTGGAGAATTTACAATAAGCCGGTCATCAGATATGTACGTTATATGAGCTTTAAGTATAGGCGTTGTGCGGGAATCAAAGCCGGATATCATCGCCTGGGCTTCCTGGCCCACTGCAACTTTGCTGATATCCTCCAGCTTGATTTTACCCTCCAGAATAAGGTTGTCACCGGTCGGGGCAATCTCCATCAGCGAGTCCCTTGCCATTACGATGCCACCTACCGTCGTCACTTTCAGGCCAACAACTTTGCCTGTTACCGGGGCCCGGATTACCTGTCTGTCGAGTGTATCACGCATCGGACGGATTCGCTCTTCCAAATCAATCCGGCGCAGTCCCGACTGCTTCATCTCGGTGATGGCCCCTTGTACACGATCAGCCTTGAATGCAAGGATCCGTTGCTCGAGCTCAACAAGCCGCTGTTTCTCGCTTGCGATTGAGGCTGCTAAAATATCACGTTCTCCGGTCTTTTCAAGGAGAAGTCGTTGTTGGTCTGTGACAAAGGTTTTGGTGACATAGCCTTCTTTCAGTAGAGACTGATTGCCGGCAAGCTGTTCCTTGATAAATTCAATTTCCTGATTTTTTGTCGCAAGACGCTCAAGGCTTCCCTTTGAAGATTCTTTGAGTTGGGATATCTGCAGCCGCAAAAGCTCTATTTGATGCTGAGATGACTCCCGGCGGGCATAAAACAGTTTTTCCTCCGCCTGTATGATTCTGGCGACGGAAGGTTCCCGTGCGCGACTGGTTAATGAGGGATGGAACTGAATCGCCTTCAGATCTTTGCTTTCGGCTTCGACCCGTGCCATCTGGGCTGTTTCGGCAAGATTCTGCTCCTGAATCATAGTGACTACCGGCAAAATCTGCTTGCTTTCCAGCACAATAAGCGGCTGCCCGGCCTGAACCATATCCCCATCCCGCACAAGAATCGATTTAACGATGCCGCCTTCCAGGTGTTGAACTGGCTGGCGTTTGTTTTTGAAGACGACTTCTCCCTGGGCACTTATGACATTTTTTAGCGGTACATATACCATCCAGAGTACAACGCCCAGAGAAAAAACGGCCAGGACGGTTAAGCCGGACAGGATGGCGGGCAGAGATGAAATTGAGGATTCCCGCAGATGCGAATCATGGGTTAGCGCTTTAATTCGGGTCGTGGTCAGGGTGTTTCCATGGGTTTTGGCCAATGCTTTTTTTTGGGCTTTGGTCAAAGCCTGTTCCTGAGGTGTGGCCTGAGTATCAATCTGGGTAGAACCTTTTACTTTTGTGTTCATATATGAAAATCCACGACGATTGATTGATGAAATTAATTTCTGTCTTGCTTATCGGCACAAATAAAAATTGATCCACGTTTTATTGATGCGATGTGTAATATCATTGGAATAACAATTGGATTGAGGCTGGTCATCGTCTGACCAACGTAACAATGTAGGCTGTCAGGAATAGATTTACGATAACAAAAAGTATTTGCACAACGCATATATAAAACATGTATTCAAACATGCTGTTTGGTGAATTAAGCGTTTTATAGAATGCTGCCAAGACATTTTTCTTTGTTTTTTTTGTCGCGTCTGACGAGTCTTCCATCTCTCTGGAATGTTTAGCTGAGACAATCGCAATCGCATCCAGTTTGCCGGCAATTTCAGTAATGGCTCTTTGCGTGGTGTCAGCCGAAGCCGTGGCGTGAGAATGAAAGTCCTGCTTGATGTCGCTGACTGCTCTCTGCAGTTCATGTATTTCCAGACGAACCGAATCCAGCGATCGTAACAGCTCACTCAACGGTGTCGTGTCGCTGGCGTCCTGCTGCATAGTGACGGCATCGTCGGTAACGGCAGCATTTTGCCCTTCAAGCACAAGATCAAAAGGATAACCGCATTCGGGGCAATAATCAGCCGCATCGGAAACGCTGGTTTTACATTCCATACAGATAATTTCTGCCATTGGACTCTCCCGATTAGTCATCGGCCGAAAATAGGACTCTTGTTACGCAGAACCGTTTAGAAAAACTTTCTGAACAGCAGTTTGATCTGAGACAAAAAAAACTGAGGAAAAGAACGGGAAACCTTTGTTGCTTGTATTGAGTTTGTTTCAGAAGAGGCCGACTCATTAAAATAGATCGTCAGGATAGTTTCTTCCGCACGTTTCCATTCGGGTAAGCTGGCGTTCCACACGTTTGTGTTCCGAAAGATAGTATGATTGTTCCGGATGAGTTGAATTATGCTGTTTTCTGTAACGGGGCCGATAGCCGCTCCGGCTGTTTCGTAATACCAGTGGAGTGTGCCGGCACTTCCGTTCGTCAGATCGGCGGTCATTTTTTTCGACGTATCTGCAAAACTTTTCGGCTCACGCAATGCATGTAACCACCTGAGGTGCGGTTGACTCTTAACCTGAATAATCTCCCCGGAACCGGCGGTGATTATAATCTTTTTTGAGATAAGACGTCGAGCTTCTTCAACGTACACAATATCGTTACTTCCTACCTGAAAAACGATTTGAGTACGCGAAGCATCACACAATACATATCTTTTCGAAGTAAGATATGCGTAGCAGTCAAGGACATTAAGCAGGCCCTTGATGAGGAAAGCCCTGCCTTCCAGAATAACCATTTCATCTAAAGACGGCTTGAATTCACACTGGAGCAGCTCTTCAAGGCTGGCGGTATCATCATTAAAAGCACGATTCGGAAAAGGCACGGTATTAAAATCGGGTATGCGCAGTGCGTTGTATGCTGCGGTTCCCTTCGGGTGGTAACATTTTGGACAGAACCGCGCCAGGGATGATATTTTATGGCCGCATTCAGTACACGCAATTAACGCCATTATTTCTCCTGTGACGTAACCTGGGGCTGTTGCGTTGCTTTGTTCAGTTGAGCCATAACCCACTCTTTGGGGCCAAAGGCTGCCAGTGCCCCATTCTGCATAACCAGCAGTTTATTGACATTGTTTATGAAATGGGGATTGTGGGTTATAAAGATCGTTGTCGTACCGGCCTGCTTCAAATGAGCCATGGCATTTACGAGTGCCACCTCTCCCGCAGTGTCGAGGCTGGCATTCGGTTCGTCCAGGATCACTATCTTGGGGTTGCCGTATAATGCCCGTGCAAAACCGATCCGTTGGCGTTGTCCTCCCGAGAGTACCATCCCCCCCTCACCGATTTGGGTGTCATACCCGTTCGGCATTTGCAAAATCATTTCATGCAGCCCGGCGGTCCGCGCTGCTGCGATCACCATTTCCGAGTCCGGCTCATCAAGACGGGCGATGTTATCGGCAATGCTGCCGGCAAAAAGTTCAATATCCTGGGGTAGATAGCCGATGTGCCTGCCAAGGCGTTCGGACGGCCAGCTGCTTAGATCCGCTCCATCTATCCGGACAGTCCCCTGCTGGGGTTTCCAGGCACCAACCATCAGGCGTGCCAGGGTTGATTTGCCCGAGGCACTCGGTCCGACAATCCCCAAAGAATCTCCCGGAGCCAGAGAAAAGGAGACATCGCGGATCAGAATTTTACCGGTTGAACGAACACCAAATGTAACATGCTCCAGGGCTATCTGGCCGGTTGGTGTCGGGAGTTCCAGCAGATATGGCTGCTGCTGGGTGACTCCTTTGACAAAAGCGTCAAGCCGGGCATAGGCGGAGCGCGTTTCAAGGAGGGACCTCCATCCTGAAATCAGGTATTCAAGCGGTCCCAGAGCTTTGCCAAACATAATACCGCTCGCCATTATCATCCCCATCGAAAAGGTGGCGTCCCCCAGCATTATATAGGTGCCGACTGCCATGCTCATGGCTTGAATGAGCTGCCGGACGAATTTAGTCATTCCGGAAATCCTTCCGGACCATTTGCTGGCCCGGGTCTGCAGGATTATTACGCGGTCGTTCAGCGACGCCCAGCGTTTTGTGAGGCTGGCCTGCATCCCCATGGCATTGACTACTTCAGCATTCAACATGGCTGAATCAACAAAGCGTGTAGCCAGCCGGTTGGCGGAGTTTGATTCTGCAAGCGGCGTCTTGGTGAGTAATTCGCTGGCGATTGACAGAGTCAGCATCAGCAGCGTACCAACCAGGAGGACACCCAGCATTATTGGATTCATAAAATAGAGAAGCACCATGTAGACCGGCAGCCATGGGGCATCAAACAGTTGAATAATCCCCTGGCCGGTCAAAAATGTCCTGACGGTCTGCAGGTCTTTCAGTGCGTAGGTGTTGGGATTGCCTTCCGGGGACGTTGCGCCCTCCACCATCTTCTTCAGCAGATAGGGTGCGAGCATGAGGTCCATGGCATTGTTGGCATTAACGAGTATACGTGAACGAACGATCTCAATAATGCCCATCACCAGCAGTGCTACCAGTAGCAGAAGGCTCAGTAGCCAAAGCGCCTCTTTGCTGCGAGTGCCCATAACGCGGTCAAAAAGCTGAAACATAAAGAGAGATGGGGCAAGAAGAAGCAGATTAATAATGAGGCTGAAAAATGCGGTGGGAATAAAATAATTTTTGATAAAAAATAATTTGTTCATGCTATATAGAGCCTTCTGCAACGAGCGTACATATCACGGCGACATGTTTTATTATCATTTATTTGCAATAATTGTAAACCTGATAATACGTAACCGGGTTATGTCAATAGCCTTCTTGAGCCGTTTTAGCGAAATTTAAATGTTTGATTGTAAAATAAATTAAAGAACTGCCCGCAGGAACCCGATAGACAAAAACAGGGCTTTCATATTTAACCATAAACATGAATTCCGCCCCCAAAACAACCACATATATTCTAAAAAGTTACCATAAAAATAATAAGTTCCAACCTGAATCGGGAGGTCTCACCCATGGCTACAGACTATTCAACTTCTACCACTGCTGAAATCCTGGCACTCACCACTGCTCAAATTGTGGCTCTCACGACAGCTGAAGTAGTTACTCTCAGGACAGACCACATTGCTGTTCTCTCTGTTGCACAGGTTAAGGCCATTGGGACTGAAGATATCGCTGCCTTGAGCACCGCTCAGGTGGTGGCCCTGACCACGACCCAGATCAAGAATCTGCTGACTACGCAGGTAAGAGCGCTGGAAACAGCTGATCTGAGTGCCCTGACCACGGCACAGTTTACTACTCTGGGCACCGCCGCAGTGGTTGCTTTGACGACAGACCAGATAGCAAGCCTGAGAGTTGATCAAGTCGCTGCCCTGACCGTAGATCAGGTCGGCGTGTTGACCTCCGCTGATATTGTTGCCCTGACGACTGCCCAGCTGGTGGGGCTGGTAACGGGAGACGTTGCACTTCTGACGGCAGAGCAGGTAAAAGGTCTGGCAGTCGGTGATGTAGCTGCCCTGCACACAGACCAGATCAAGGCCCTTTCAGCAGTGACGCTCAGAAGTTTTTCAACCGCCCAGATTGTTGATCTGACGACCGAACAGGCTGCTGTTCTGACGACAGCGCAAATCAAAAACCTGACAACCGTACAGATAAAAGCTCTGGAAACGGCTGACCTGAGCGCCTTGACCACGACGCAATTCTCCACCTTGAGCACTGCTGCCATTGCTAGCCTGACGACAGACCACGTTGCGAACCTGAGAGTTGATCAAGTCGCTGCCCTGACCGTAGATCAGATCGGTGCGCTGACCTCTGCTGATATCGTTGCCATGACGACCACCCAACTGGTGGCGCTGGTAACGGGTGACGTTGCACTCCTGAGTGCGGAGCAGGTAAAGGGTCTGGCAGTTGGCGACGTAGCTGCGCTGCACACAGACCAGATAAAAGCTTTTTCTGCCGCTGCTATAAAAAGTTTTTCAACTGCCCAGATTGTTAACTTGACCACCGAACAGGCCGCTGCCCTGACGACTGCACAGATTAAGGCCCTGACGACTGCGCAGGTGAGATCTCTGGAAACGGCCGATTTGAGCGCCCTGACCACGGTGCAGTTTGCCACCTTGAGTACTGCTGCCGTTGCCGCCCTGACGACTGACCAGATTGTGAACCTGAGAGTTGATCAAGTCGCTGCCTTGACCGTAGATCAAGTCGGTGCGCTGACTTCCGCTGATATTATTGCCATGACGACCACTCAGCTGGTGGTGCTGGTAACGGGTGATGTTGCACTCCTGAGTGCAGAGCAGGTAAAAGGTCTGGCAGTCGGCGACGTAGCCGCCCTGCACACAGACCAGATCAAGGCCCTCTCTGTCGCTGCCATAAAAAGCTTCTCAACCGCCCAGATTGTTGATCTGACCACCGAGCAGGCCGCTATTTTGACGACAGCACAGATCAAAGCCTTGACAACGGTACAGATAAAGGCTTTGGAAACGGCCGATTTAAGTGCTCTGACGACGCTGCAGTTTGCTGCACTGAGTACAGATGCCGTTGCAGCCATGACGACTGACCAGATTGTGAACCTGAGAGTTGACCAGGTTGCAGTCCTGACCGTAGATCAGGTCGGTGCGCTGACCTCCGCTGATATTGTTGCCATGACGACCACCCAGCTGGTGGCGCTGGTGACGGGCGATGTTGCGCTCCTGAGTGCCGAACAGGTAAAAGGCCTGGCTGTCGGCGACGTTGCTGCCCTGCACACAGACCAGATCAAGGCCCTCTCTGTCGCTGCCATAAAAAGCTTCTCGACCGCCCAGATTGTTGACTTGACCACTGCTCAGGCTGCCGTTCTGACGACAGCGCAGATCAAAAATCTGACGAGCACACAAGTCAGAACTATGGAGACAGCTGATTTGAACGCTCTGTCCACGGTGCAGTTTGCCGCTCTGAGCACCGCCGCAGTTGGCGCACTGACGACTGACCAGATTGTGAAGCTGAGAGTTGACCAGGTTGCAGCCCTGACTGTAGATCAAGTCGGTGCGCTGACTTCCGCTGATATTGTTGCTATGACGACCACTCAGCTGGTGGCGCTGGTAACCGACGACGTTGCGCTTCTGACAGCGGAACAGGTAAAAGGTCTGGTTGCCGGCGATATTGCTGCCCTGCACACAGACCAGATCAAGGCCCTTTCAGCAGCCGCG
>JAYTVV010000249.1:0-32881 GCA_043743795.1 Geobacteraceae bacterium | reverse complement strand
CAGGCGTACAAGCTGTATACAGTATGCTAAAAAAGAGTCCCGTTTCTCCCCGTATGAGATGAATTGATGAGATGTTAGGAAGCCGTACAAGTGCTTTTTATCCGGGTTCACCCCCACACCACGAAAAGGAGAGTAAAACAATGGCACTAAAAGACACACTCAAGCTGAAGATCGAGGAACACCGTCCACGTACCACCAAGCTCGTCAAAGAATTTGGTCAGGTTGTTATCGACAAAGTCACTATCGATCAGTGTATCGGTGGTGCCCGTGATATCCGTTCACTTGTAACAGATATCTCTTATCTGGATCCGCAGGAAGGGATCCGTTTCCGTGGCAAGACCATTCCTGAGACCTTTGCAGCACTGCCAAAGGCTCCAGGATCCACCTATCCGACCGTTGAGTCCTTCTGGTACATGCTTCTTACAGGAGACGTTCCGACTGATGCTCAGGTTGCTGAAGTTGTTGCCGAGTGGAAAACACGTCAGGTTGTTCCTCAGTATGTATTTGACGCAGTTCGCGCACTGCCGCGTGATAGCCACCCAATGGTTATGCTCTCCGTAGCCATGTTGGCAATGCAGAAAGACTCCAAGTTTGCCGCTTTCTACAACTCCGGTAAATTCAACAAAATGATTGCTTGGGAATCTGTGTATGAAGATGCTTGTGATATTGTTGCCCGTATCCCGGTTGTTGCTGCTTTTATTTACAACCTGAAATATCGTGACGACAAACAGATCGCTATCGATCCAACTCTTGACATGGGAGCTAACTTTGCCCATATGATTGGTCAGAAAGAAGAGTACAAGGACGTTGCGCGTATGTACTTCATCCTGCACTCAGATCATGAATCCGGTAACGTTTCGGCTCACACAACTCATCTGGTTCATTCAGCTCTGTCGGATCCATATTATGCATATTCTGCCGGTCTAAATGGTCTAGCCGGTCCGTTGCATGGTCTTGCCAATCAGGAAGTTCTCGATTGGACTCTCAAGTTCCAGGAAAAATACTGTAAAGGTGTCGAGCCTACCGCAGAACTGATCAAAGCTGCTCTTTGGGATACACTCAATGCCGGTCAGGTTATCCCGGGATATGGTCACGCAGTTCTCCGTAAGACCGATCCTCGCTATACTTCACAGCGTGAGTTCTGTCTGAATACGGATGGTCTCAAAGACTACCCACTATTCAAAGTTATCGCCATGATTTTCGAAGTTGCTCCAGGCGTTCTCACTGAGCACGGCAAAACCAAAAATCCATGGCCGAACGTTGACGCACAGTCCGGCGTTATCCAAATGTACTTTGGTCTGACTGAGTTTGAATTCTACACCGTACTGTTCGGTGTAGGTCGCGCACTCGGCTGCATGGCCAACATCACTTGGGACCGTGGTCTCGGTTACGCTCTTGAGCGTCCTAAGTCTGTTACTACTGCAATGCTCGAAAAATGGGCTGCCGCTGGTGGTCGTGAGTTAGCATAATTTCTAACTCAATTATTTTGTTTTAAGAAGGGGGCGCAGAAATGCGTCCCCTTTTCATTTTCTTACTTGCAAAAATATTTCAGTGCGGTATAAAGGACAATATCTGTCGTATTTAACGCTGGTCAACAGGAGGTACAATGGCTGCTTCAATCAAGGGTACAAAAACAGAGCAAAATTTGCTCAAATCATTTGCCGGTGAGAGTCAGGCACGTAATCGCTACACATATTTTGCGGGGGTTGCTAAAAAAGAGGGATTTATTCAAATTGCTGATATTTTTGAGGAAACCGCAGATCAGGAGAAAGAACATGCAAAACGCTTCTTTAAATTTTTGGAGGGTGGCGAACTTGAAATTACTGTATGCTTTCCAGCCGGTAAAATAGCTACAACCGCAGAAAACCTTCTGGCTGCTGCAGATGGTGAACATGAGGAACATACTCTTTTGTATCCTGCCTTTGCTGCAACAGCGAAAGAAGAAGGGTTCCCGGCGATTGCCGCCGCCTGGACTGCAATTTCGGTTGCCGAGAAGCAGCACGAAAAACGGTATCGCGATTTGTTGGCAAATATTGAGGCCGGACGTGTATTTACCCGCGATGGTGAGGTTGTGTGGCGTTGTCGTAATTGTGGCTATCTTCATACCGGCTCTGATGCTCCTGAAGTCTGTTTAGCCTGTCTGCATCCAAAGGCTCATTTCGAACTGTATGGCGAGAACTGGTGATTTTACCCCCCTGTTTCAGGGCAACTTAATATTCAAAGGAGAAAAAACAAATGGCAAAATTACTTGAAGTTTACAAATGCAACCTGTGCGGCAATATTGTCGAAACCCTCCACGCCGGTGGTGGCGATCTTGTCTGTTGCGGCGAAGAGATGGTTTTACTTGCAGAAAACACTGTTGATGCCGCCAAGGAAAAACATGTGCCGGTGATCGAAAAAGTCGAAGGCGGCTACAAAGTGACGGTTGGCAGTGTGGCGCATCCGATGGAAGAAAAGCATTACATTGAGTGGATCGAACTCATTGCAGACGGCAAAGCTTATCGTCAGTTTCTCAAGCCGGGTGAAGTTGCTGAGGCAGTTTTCTGTGTTGCTGCATCTTCAGTAACAGCTCGCGAACTGTGTAATCTGCATGGTCAGTGGTCTGCTCAGGGGTAGTTTGTACTTAAATTATGTTTCAGCAGCGGGGATCTGGTAACAGATTCCCGCTTTTTATCTGTTGAGCGCTTTACACTCCACCCCCGCATGATGTATCATCCACGCCGTGAAACGTATTTTATCCCTCTACATAATTCGCGAAATTTCCTCGCTCTTTCTGCTTGGTATTGTCATATTTACCTTGGTTCTGCTGATGGGACGTCTGCTCACGCTGACTGATCTTGTCGTATCTCATGGGGTCCCGCTGGCAGATGTCAGCAGGATGATCCTGTATCTTGTGCCTTCTTTTCTCGTGTTTACAATTCCAATGGCTTTTTTGTTGGCAGTATTGCTGGCGTTTGGGAGACTGTCTGCCGACAACGAAATTATTGTTATCAAAGCGAGCGGTATAAGCCTCATGCAAATGTTGCCGCCGGTTGTTGCCTGTGCGCTTGTAGCTGTTCTGCTGGCATTGGGGGCTAGTACAATGGGCGTGCCATGGGGTAACAGTGCATTCAAAGAGCTCAGCTTCCAGGTGCTGAAGAGGAATATCACTGCAACCATTCGTGAGAAGACCTTCTGGGATGATATTCCAGGTATTGTTATGTATGCCGATCAATATCATGAGCAAAGCCATTTGTTGAAGGGAGTTGTCATTCACGATGGTCGAAATACGGATCGTCCCATGACAATATTTGCGCGTGATGGTGTTGTTTCAAGTACGCCTGGTAATCAAGCGCTGCTCTTGTCCCTGCATGATGGATCCATTCATATTTCCGGTATCAGTGGTCTCTACAGACTGGTACATTTCGGAGAGTATACTATGACAGTTGGCGACAAAGGCAGCAGTACTACAATAGCCCGGAATGAACCGGATATGTGGCTGTCTGAGCTTCAGCATCAGATTGATGCTCCTGGAACTTCCGATAAGGATCGTCTTAAAGTGTTGGCAGAATTTTACAGTCGGTTCACTTTTCCATTTGCGTCACTTGTTTTCGCAATTCTGGCAGTCCCACTCGGAATACAAAATCGACGTTCGGGAAAATCAGGCGGTTTTACCATTAGTATTACAATTATACTTACCTATTACATTTTGATGTCAGTCGCACGGACACTTGCGGAGAAAGGTGCTCTCCCTCCTGTGGTCGCGCTCTGGATTCCGGATCTCATATTTTTTGCCCTGGGGATCTTCCTGTTACGAATGGCATCGTTGGAGAAAAACATTCCTCAAATACCCCTGAGAAAAATACGTGATTTTTTTCAGAGAAAGTCCTGATATGGGCGTTCTTGAACGTTATATAGCCCGGACGTGGTTACGTTTACTTATGCTCTGCCTGGGTGGTTTTGTTGCACTCTATCTGGTAATAGATCTTATTGAGAAAATTCCGCGGTTTCTTCGTGCCGGTGGTGTAGCAGGCGACATTATTCAGTACTTTATATGGAAGTTTCCTGAAATGATCAGCCGTACTGCTACATTTTCTATTCTTATGGCTACGCTGTTGACTCTTGGAATGCTGTCACGTGATAGCGAAATTATTGCCATGCGCAGTTGCGGAGTCAGTTTACTAAGAATTTCGCTGCCAATGCTGACTCTTGGGTTTATTGCGAGTATTCTGTTGTTAGTCAATGCTGAATTGGTTTTACCGCAAAGTTATGCACATACCGAAATGATTGATCGTGTCAAAATAAAGAAAAAAGGTGAGCGGGTAACATTCAAACGCAACAACATCTGGTTTCGTTCAAAATCGATGATTCTGCAGGCGCGTCTGTTTGAGCCAAAAACACGTACGTTAAGCGGGGTCGTTGTCTGGAGTGTAGATCAGGATATGAATCCACTCAGTAGAATTGATGCCGATACCGCTGTCTATCAGGAAGGTCGATGGCAGTTGAATTCAACTACTCATCGATCGTTCCGGACGGCGGCAGGATACATTCCTCTCCTTGCAAAAACAGCCATTTTGGATTTAAATCTTAAAGTAGAGGATTTGCAAGTTCTGGATAGCGATGCTGATAATATGAGCATTCGCACGTTGAATGAATATGCCAACAATTTAAGGCAGGGCGGTTATCAGGCCTATCGTTACCTGACGCTGATGCATACCAAGATTGCATCACCTTTTGCGGCTTTGATTATGGTGCTGCTTGGAATTCCTTTTGCGCTGCGCAACAGTCGCTCTGGGGGCATTGCAATGGGTATTGGTGCCGGTGTTGGGATCGGTTTTGCGTATTTTGTTATTAACGCGGTGCTGCTTTCGTATGGACGAAGCGGGGTTTTGCCTCCTGTTATAGCTGCCTGGGGTGCAAATACTCTTTTTATGTTGAGCGGAATATGGTTGTCAATGACAGTTAAAGGGTAGCTGTTATCTTAACCTCGATTATATGGAGCGGCCACATGCCTGTACAATTGTTACGATTATTATTAGTTGTTTTTTGTTTTTGCCTGGCGAATGAAGTGTCTGCTGCCGAACGCCCGAAACGGCTGAAGAATGAAGCTGTTTCGAAGGCGGATCTGATCCCGGTTGCAATTCCGGTTACCATTCTCAGCATCATCCCGGCTCAAGCTGAGCCGGGTGCAAAGGTGATGTTGTCAGGCTCCGGCTTTGGGGAGAGCGTAACAGTTTACGTGGGGAGTGTCGAAATTCCTGCCCGTCTTGCCAGCGCCAAACAGGCAGAATTTACCATACCTTCGAACATGGAAGCGGGTCTGTACGCTCTTTACCTGAAGCGTTCTGATGGTGCAATCGGCAGATCCTATAATTTTACGATACTGCCGGTGCGCCCCGTTCTTAGTTCGCTGCAGCCAGCCGTAATCAACTCCTGTGCTACCGGGAAGGAGCGGGAAGTGATTGCCCGAGGCAGCAATTTCAGTGACGCATCGATGCTGTTTTTGAATGGAGCAGCACTTGCCAGCACGCTGATTTCATCGGAATCAATTGCTTTTGTTGTCCCGACTGTGCCTGGCGGGCTTCATCAGGTACAAGTGAGAAATGCTCCGGAAAACAGTTCAGTGCCGCAGACTCTTGCAATTGAAACTAAACCGGAAATAGGGCAGGTGACAATTGGTAACGAGTATGTCAACTTTTACGAATTGATTGTTACCGGTAAAAACTTCAATCAAAACTCTTCGGTGTATGTCGATGGCAAGCAAATCGGTGGGCAAGGAGGTCAGGATATGGCAGAACGTGAAAAACTGATCTACATTGACTGTTCAAAACTGATCTACCAGCGTCATCCCTATTCTTCGGTCAATAAAGATTTTCGCCTTCAGGTCGTAAATCCTGGAAGTGATGGTAGCCAGGTTATTACTGTAACGGCGCCGTGATTCAATCATAACCATAAAACAGAAAATAGATAAGGATATCGTCATATGTTGTCTAAAAACAGGTTTCATTCGCTATACACTCTCTGGCTTATCATAATTGTTTTTTCGTTCGTAACCAGAACAATACTGCTGGTAAAGTCTCTTCCCCAATTGGAACTGGCTCCCCTGTTGCTCATAAAAATATTTGCTGTTGGATTTTTCTTTGATTGTGTGACTTTTTCGTACGTTGCCATTCCATTGCTTCTTGTAGCCATATTCCTGTCTGACAAACTGTTTAACAGTACTGTGTTTCGGATGTGTGCCTATGTAATTGGCTTTGTGTACACCTATCTGATGTTATTCAATGTAGTTGCTGAATATACTTTTTTTGATGAGTTTGCCACCCGATTCAATTTCATTGCAGTTGATTATCTGATTTATACCAATGAAGTTATCAGTAATATTCGTGAGTCGTATCCGGTTAACGCGATTCTTGCGGCGTTGCTTCTACTTAATGCATGTATCTTCCTCCCGGTAAAAAAACATTTGTCACGCTCCTTTTTTCATACCTCCACCATTGGCGGTCGCTTGAAAATTGGCGGGGCATTTCTGTTTCTGCCGATACTTTCATTCGTTCTGGTTGATCTGTCATTGACGCAGATATCACCAAACAATTATGCCGATGAATTGGCCGGGAATGGTATTTATTGTCTTTTCTCGGCTTTCAGAAATAATGAACTGGATTTTAATAAATTTTACGTTACGAGAGATGAAAAGTCAGTGCTCGGACATCTGAAGGGGATGTTGCAGGAAAAAAACAGCAGCTTTGAATCCCAGAACGGGCCCTCCATATCACGGGTTATTCAGCCGGGTGGTGCAGAAAAGCACCTAAACATTGTGCTGGTGGTTGAGGAGAGCCTGAGCGCTGAATTTCTTACCTCTTTTGGAAATAGTAAAGGGATAACCCCCACTCTCGACAGGTTGGCCAAGGAGTCACTCTTTTTTACGCATCTGTATGCAACCGGTACTCGTACTGTTCGTGGATTAGAGGCCCTTACCCTCTCCATGCCGCCCTTGCCGGGAACATCTGTTGTAAAACGCCCAAAAAATGAAAATTTTGTTTCATTGGGTTCGGTTATGAAAGAAAAAGGCTACGATAACAAGTTTATCTATGCCGGACATGGCTACTTTGACAATATGAACTATTTCTATGCGACCAATGGATTTGCCACTATTGACAGAACAAACTTTTCAAAAAACGAAATAACATTTACAAATGCCTGGGGAGTTTGTGACGAAGATCTGTTTTTAAAAGTTATCAGGGAAGCAGATTTGTCTCACGCGAATAAGAAACCATTTCTCAGTGTTGTAATGACCACTTCGAATCACCGCCCCTTTACCTATCCCGACGGCAAGATTGATATACCGTCAAAATCCGGCCGTGATGGCGGTGTTAAATACTCAGATTATGCGATTGGTCAACTGCTTGCCGAAGCAAAAAAGAAGCCGTGGTTTAATGACACCGTTTTTGTCATAGTTGCCGACCATTGTGCCGGAAGTGCCGCGAAACTGGCGCTACCGGTTAAAAACTACGAAATTCCACTTTTCATCTATGCTCCGGCACTTATAAAGCCACAGGTTATAGACCGGATGATGAGTCAGATTGATGTTGCCCCAACTTTACTCGGCCTGCTTAATTTTAGATACACCAGTGCGTTTATCGGCAAGAATGTCCTGACTTCCGATGCCTGGACGGAGCGGGCGTTTATTTCAACATATCAAAAGCTGGGGTATATTCAAGATGACAAACTACTGGTTCTTGGCCCCAAAAAAGAGGCCGATTATTTCAGCTTTGCCCGGAAAGATGGCGCGACTACCGTATTGAAACCGCAGGAAGATCTGTTGCTGGACGCATTGGGCTATATTCAGGGTACAAATTATGTCTATAAAAATAGATTGAATCGGCTGAAAAACTAACTGTTAACGCTTCCCCCACAGATTGAGAAGCGCAGGCAGAAATACCAAAAAAGATGCCACGCTGGCGATCATGCCAAGTGACATCACTGCGCCGATACTGAATACCCCTTGGTGATGTGCCATCATCAGGGCTCCGAAGCTGAACACTATCGTCAGAGCATTCAGGAACACACCGATGCCGGTACTGCTGGTCGCTATTTGGGTTGGCGTCTCATCTCCCTGCCGGTAGCGGTTCAGAATGTAAATAGCAGAGTCTATTCCTACTCCCAGTATCAACGGCAGAACGATAATATTAGCAGAATTAAAGCGTATCCCGATCAATTGCATTCCGCCGATCATCAACAGAAGGCCGACTCCGAGAGGCACTATTCCCAATAAAGCATAGCGGATGTTTTTGAAATTAATCAGCAGAATTGCAGTGATGCCGATAAAGGCGTACATGAAGGCTTTCAGATACGCATCGCGCAATACAGATAGTGATTCAAAAACCATGACCGGCTCCCCGGTGGCATGTGGGACGATACTTTTGACTTGATTGACAAATTCCTGTAACGGTTCTCGTTCAAAAATTTCTTTTTTTGCAGCCACTTGCAGTAACAGCTTTCCACTCTTGCCAACAAAACGTTGCACAAGCTCCTTTGGAATATCGGTTTCTGTGATATGTACCGCGCCCAGACTCTCCTTCATCATCTTTAGCTTGTCAGGCAGTTCGGCAAACATACTCCCCTGAAAATCCCGCAGCATGCCCAGCGCATTTTTGTCTTTCTCTTTTTCCAATGTCTTGAAAAAGGAGTCAAGTGTCGTCAGAAAGACGCCAACCGGCTTGGCCTGGGGTACCCTCTGCGTTTCAAGAACGTTAGCCAGCTTCTCAACCCGGCTATGGAAACCTTCAAAAACTGCCGGCAATGCCATTACCTGCAAATTCTCTTCGTAAGGAACCGGCTTGATGTCTGCCATAACATTTTTTAACGCTGCCAGTTCTGTCAGCTTTTCGCTCTGTTGCTCCGGCACAAAAGATAGTTTACTGACTACATGATCAACACTTGACAGCTTTTCCAGTTTTTGAGTTAACGTACGCGCCTCGGTACTGTCTATGGCGGGTACTACGGCAAAATAGCCGGAATTTTCCTTGCTGCGCATCAACTTGTACGCGTACTCCACCGATTGCAACCCCTTTGCCTGCATATTCATAAGGTTGTAGTCAAAGTGCATGGTCAGTGTAGGGTAGAGGCAGATCAGCGAAAGGACAATGGTTGCGGCAATGATGGCCTTCGGATAGCAAAACAGGAAATAAAAAAAAGTTCGTTCTTTTTCATGTGTTTTCCGGGACATAACGGGAGGATGGGGTGTGAGCGTTTTCCTGAATCGTTCCAGTAATACCAGCATTGCAGGCAGGACGGTGAAGGTGGCGATTACACAGATAAATACACCGCCAGCGGCGATAATTCCCAGTTCAGCAATTCCCTTGAAATCGGTGAAAGTGAATGTGGCGAAGGCAAGGGCTACAGTGGCGGCGGCCATGATGATTGGGCGGGTATTGGTGGAAAGGCCGACTTCGATAGCGTCCATGCCACCGGCACCACCTGCAAGTTCCTCCTGGTAACGCAGCACGACCTGAATGCCGTATTCGATCCCAAGACCAATCAGCATAATGGCAAAAACCATCGAGAGGATATTGAGGTGTCCGACTGACAGCGTTGCAAAGCCGAAGGAAAGGCTGATGCCAACGACCAGAGTAACCATGGCGGCAATAACGTTTAATAATCCCCGGAAGGCAAACAACAGCAGAATTACCGTCAAAGACAGGGACACCGCCGTGGCGATGCCGATATCGCTTTGGCTGGTGGCCATCTCTTCATATTCCAGTACCGGCACTCCGGTCAGGCCGCCCCGGATTCCTTTGAACTCGGGTTTTTTAAGGACTTCATCGAGAGCTGCACGGGCGGCTTTGATTGACTTTTCCGAGGCTACAAAGCTCCCCTCATCTTTAACCGGCAGCATGGTAATGACCTGCTGTTTACCGGCACTCTCCAGCATTGAGGGTTTGCCGTCGCTGGTACCTTTCAGGAATGAATCCATGGATAATCCGTTTGATTTACCATCAAAAGCCTTGAATCCTCTGTCCAGTGTGGTCAGCATGAAGGTCAGGTTTGTGAGTGTTTCCGGATCACCGGTTTTCAGATAGTCATCAATTTGGCCTGTCAAACTGGTAAAGAGGGTTTGCACCGAAGGTGCAGCGGCCAGATCCTTCAGCACAGGTGCCGCCATTGTTACCGTACGCCGCAGATTTTTAATGTCATTCAGCGGCATGAACAGTAAGCCGTTGGTGCGGAAGAAGGGAAGGCCTCCAGGGTAGAAAACTTCACGAAACATCCCCTTGTCTTTGTTCAGTCGAGCGTAAAGTACATCGGCAGCCCGGGTCGATTTTTCGGCATCCTCCGATTCAATCACTGCCACAATTTCTTCCTGGTCACCAAATTCGGCGCGGTAGGCGCGGTAATCAACCTGAAACGGAGCATTTTTCGGCATCAAATCGTCACGACCGGTCAAAAACGTCATGTTTATGACCGTGTATATGATTGAGAGAGTGGAAAAAAGGAAAGCTACGATTAAAATCAGGCGCGGATATTTTGCAACGAAGGTGAACAGGCGATTATGTGTGTGAGACACAGTAGCTCCTTTGATGAAACGTACGACCCTGAATAACAGCAGGGTCGGCTGAAAGTCAATCGGATGGAAAGTTGTCAACGGATTACAAAAGGCCGCAAACGGAAAGTCTTTTTAACGGAATTACCCGCATTTTTTACACGCCGGATGCCGACATTGTCAATTGCTTTGGCTATAAACATGGTAAGCAATAAACTTGACAAACAGGACTGATGTGGTATTGTTTGGCCATCAATCTTAAATTAAAGGAGGGCAGTATAATGGGTATAAATATTCAAGAGGCAATCAAACGCTCAATTCAGACAGAAAAAAATGCAATGAATTTTTACCAGCTTGGTGCTCAGCAGATGAAAGATACCGATGCACGGCGTACCTTTGAGCTTCTCGCCAGAGAAGAGCGGGAGCATGCTGCTCAATTTTATAAAATTTATCAGGGAACGGATATTCCCTCACTGGATGAATTTCTGGACGCGCTGGCTGACAACGAGTCCAGCTGGATTATCACCATTTCACGTTCAATTGCTTCTGACTTTACTGAAAAGAAGGCAATGGAACTGGCAATGGAGAAGGAAAAAAATCTGGAAGAAGCTTTGCGTGTGACTGCTTCAAAAATTGATGATCCTGAGGTCAAAGCGGTTTATGAGTTGAATGCTAATGAAACCCATCATCATTACGAAATGATTGAATCTGAATATGCCCGTTTGATGGGCATGGTTCATGAGTCGGATATGGATACATTCGTTCGGGAATAGTTCCGTTACATTTACCAGCAGTTTTAAAGGGCGCATTTTTATGCGCCCTTTTCTTATACCTCAGTGAAACAGGGTCTTTCATAATGTCAGTTATGCCGCAAATATCAGTTCTGGTTCTTGGCATCGGTAATCTTGTCATGAGTGATGATGGTGTTGGTGTGCTTGTTGCCCAGCGTCTTCAGCAGGAATATCATTTTCCCGATAATGTTGAAGTTATTGATGGTGGCACGTTGGGGTTGGATTTACTTCCAAAACTTGAAAATGTTACACACCTTATCATGATAGATGCTGTTGAAACCGGAAAAAATGCAGGAACCTGTGTCCGCTTGTACGGGCAGGAATTGCCGATTGCCCTTGAAACAAAAGTATCTCCTCATCAGATGGGACTTAAGGATCTCCTGGCTGTATCGGAGTTGATGGGGCACTTACCAGAAGAGATGGTACTGATCGGCGTTCAGCCAGGATCAATTGAGATGGAAATAGGGTTGACGTCAGAAGTTGAAGCTCAGCTTGAAAATATAATATCCAACATACTGGTTGAGCTGAATAGTTGGGGGATTACAACAACGCGTACCCCAGTTTGATTCTTTATTACATGAAATAAAAGAAGCCCACAGATAAAAAATCTGTGGGCTTCTTTTATGTGGTTGTTACGTTAGATTCAGGCTGCAGCGACAGTGATTTTAAGTGTTGCTACAACTTCCGGATGAATCTTCACTGCGACAGAGAATTCACCGGTGTGTTTGATGGCATCTGCAAGTACAATGCTTTTGCGATCAATATCGAAGCCGTTAGCCTTCAGAAAAGCGGCAATTTCCATGTTGGTTACTGCACCAAAGAGTTTGCCTTCTTCGCCGGCCTTGTGAGAAAGAATAATCGACAGAGCCTCAAGTTTTGTTCCCAAGATTCTGGAAGATTCAAGAGCTTTGTTCTTCTTGTAGGCCATTTGCCGTTTTGTGTGATCAAGCGCTTTGGCATTGTTTTCAGTTGCCAATACAGCCAGTTTCTTGGGGAGCAGATAGTTGCGGGCATAGCCGGGAGCTACTTTTACAATGTCACCGATGTGCCCCAATGTTTCAATGTTCTCATTCAAAATTACTTTCATTTTACTCTCCTTTCGAGCCTGTTAAGTAGTTACAGGTTTTCCTGTGTTTTTGGGGTTCTGAAATCAACCCAGAGATCAAATAATCCGATGCCAGCAACGAGTGCCAGCAAATATGGTTGAAGAATCAGCATTGTGTACAACAGTATCCGCACAAGTGCGGGAACAGAATGTTTTGTAATCAATGCAGTGATAATAGCCATACCCTGAAAAAAATACAGCATTGTGATGAGCAGTAATACATTAAGTGCTGGAGTTGTTACCAAGGATACCGGCAGCAACAGTAAAAAACCGGAAAAAATGAGAAGCCAGACAAGTAGGTCTGGATTTCTAAACGTACTAAAATCGTCAATGGGAAGATTAATTGCCGATGTAGCAGTTGTCTTTCTTACAAGGACAAGATTGCAGCCAGCGATAATAACCAGCATTACTGTGACAAGAGCAGGGTAGAGACGCTGCAGAAGATCGGCCGCTGTAGACATGGAACGTTTAATAAGTTCCAGATCTTCTCCTGTTACGCCACCCTTTTCATATAAGGCGACTGCCTGTTTCAAGCTGCCTGAAATCTCAGTAGTCATCAGTTGCTGAAGATTTATGCCGGAAACAAAACTGTAGCCAATGAAACCGGCTGAAAAAATCAGCAGATTAGCTGCCGTAGTCCAGAAAAGTACTCGACTGGCACTAATGCCTCGCAACAGCAGTTCCGGCATTAAAAAGCTTATCATTCCGCACATACCGAGATACAGGCACCCTGCAAAAATTCCAAAGAGGGCGGTTATGGCGGTCGTTGAGCCGAGTATGATAATTATTGACGATATACGGCCATGAATTAAGCGATTATATGCAGCAGGAAACGGCGCCAGTATCCCGGAAAAAATTCCGAGTGGCGGTACTGCCAAATAGGCTGCAAATAATACAAACGAACCGACCACTCCAAACAAAGACGCTTTCAGGCGTATGGTCAGGTAGTGGTCGGCAGTTGATTTCAGGTTCATTCAGTTGAATCAGTTTACTGCGTGATTGGCTGCAATCGGCAGAAGTGCAATGTTTCGTGCCCGCTTGATGGCTTCAGTGATGTGCCGCTGGTGTGCTGCACAGTTTCCTGAAATCCTGCGAGGTACAATTTTACCGCGCTCTGTAATAAAAAAGCGGAGTGTACGTGGCTCTTTGTAGTCGATAGTAAGGTTTTTCTCTGCGCAAAAACGACAGACTTTGCGGCGCTGAAAAGGACGTCTTTTACGTGGTCCACCCTGTCCACCGGGGCCACCGGTAGGGCGTTGGCCCGGTCCGCCTGCAGGACGCTGGCCTGAACTTGCAGGACGCTGATAAGATGAAGTTGTTGTTGGTCTTTCGTCACTCATGAGTATATATCCTCCAGAAAATTATTCAGCGGCTTCTTCAGCGGCAGGTGTTTCTTCCACAGTCTCTTCCGTTACGGTTTCCGGCAGATCAGCTTTCTTCTCCGGTGCACGCTCAGGCAGGTCGGTGATGTTCACACTCTGGTAACGCAACACCTTGTCGTCAAGTCTCAGACGCCGCTCAAGTTCGGCGATAAGAGAACTTTCCCCATCAAAACGGAGATAATAATAACGGCCTCTGGCAGATTTCTTGATGGGATAGGCCAGTTTCCTGATACCCCAGTCATCCATCCTCAAACATTCGCCTTTATACGACGAGATGACGTCCTGAGCCTTGGCAGTGACTGACTTGATGTCATCTTCACTCAGTTCAGGCTGGAGGATAAAAATTGTTTCATACTTCCTCATGTTGGTAATCCTCCTCACGGATTCGAGCCCCGGTCCTAGCCGGAGCAAGGAGATTTCGGCATAGATGCCGTCTTTAAAAGAACAAACTTTCTACTATGTTTATTCCTAAAGTGCAACAAATTTATTATAATCAGGGCATGTAACAGAGTATTTTTTCACGAGTTCCACAGGATGGTACGATAGTTTGGCACTGCGGAGTCCTGCATTACCAAGATCCTGTTCTCTATTCAAGTATCGGCACTCCTGAAACAATAGCTGTGCAAATTCACGGTTCACCAGTTGGTACAGTCCTTCAATAAATGGATCAGCCTTCTCGAAATGACACACAGCTGTTTCAGGATTCAGGCGCTCGCCAATGGCAAAGGCCGCAACGTCGTCATTAATTGTGATAACGACTCCTTCAAGCCCGAGCTCTGTGAATGATTGCACTGCCTCGGCAGTGGCGTCCATCTCCATAACGAGTGAATTTTCAACCTCATCCCGGGAACTTTTGAGTATTTTATCTAAAAGGCCCAGGCAGCCATTCAGATGTTCCCTGGATAAAATATGAACCGAGTGATCATGGTGTTTGGTAAAGTAGCCGATTCGGTTTTTCTTTTTGTGAAAATGCCTTCCGGGTAATGTCGCCAGTTCATCACGAAGATAGAGATAGTCGAACGAGTCACGCAGCTCAGTAATCTGTACGCTCTCACGGTTTAGATACCTGTCTATAAACAGATCATCAGCACCGTATAACGGCAGACCGCTGAGAAGAATTATTTCCAGAGCCTTTGAAATATTTCCTCCCAGTGGCGGCATGAAGTAAAATGACCCATCATACCCTTTGCCGCGTATGATGATTGAATCTTTTACCATTGAAATTTTGTATTCATGGGCTTTTCGGAAAAGATACAGACCGGCAAATGTTAGTTCAGAGACACGTGGCTGAAGATCGGTACAAAATTGATCCAGAATTGCTTTGTCTGTCATTGCAAGCGGACGCGACTCAGGATATTGCGGAATTTCCATTTGAGTTCTCCGAGAA
Source organism: Geobacteraceae bacterium (assembly GCA_043743795.1). Taxonomy (GTDB): domain Bacteria; phylum Desulfobacterota; class Desulfuromonadia; order Geobacterales; family Pseudopelobacteraceae; genus JACRCG01. The sequence goes on along the minus strand of JAYTVV010000249.1, from coordinate 17,697 downwards.
GTGTTGTAGTATTTTGCGCCAGTCACTTTATCAGAAATACTATCATGGAGGGAAATTGTAATGGCCATTGCTATGAAAATTGCCAGTCAAATATCAAAATCATCGTGGATCCGCAGGATGTTTGAAGAGGGGGAGCGCTTACGGCAGGAATTCGGTGCGGATAAAATATATGATTTTACACTTGGTAATCCTGATGTCGAACCACCGGAATCTTTCAGTCGAGAGCTGCTTGAACTCGCACAGAACCCACTGCCGGGTATGCATCGTTACATGAACAATGCCGGGTATAGTGAAACACGGAGTGCCGTTGCCGAAAAAATATCCAGGGATTCCGGTCTGCCCGTTTCGGCCGAGAATATTATTATGACCTGTGGAGCCGGTGGTGCTCTCAATGTTGTTCTCAAGACAATTCTCAATCCGGGGGAAGAGGTCATTATTTTGGCTCCCTACTTTGTTGAATACAAATTCTACATTGACAATCATGGAGGGGTGCCGGTTGATGTCTGGACGAATCGGGACACATTTCAGCTTGATATCGAAGCTATTGAGAGTGCAATAACGGCAAAAACACGGGCCATTATCATCTGCTCCCCCAATAATCCGACCGGCGTTATTTATCCGGCTGAAAGCCTGAAACGGCTTGGTGATGTTCTCAAGAAAATACACGTACAAAATGGTCATCTGATATATGTCATATCGGATGAGCCCTATGCCCGTATTGCATTTGACGGACAGCACGTCCCCAATATTTTTCCGCTGGTTGAAAGCTCAATTATCGTTACATCACACAGCAAGGACCTTGCCCTGCCGGGCGAACGGATCGGGTATCTGGCTGCCAACCCTCGCATGGCAACCGCCGGGCAATTTATGGAGGGCGCCGTTTTTAGTAATCGTGTTCTCGGTTTTGTCAATGCTCCGGCTCTCATGCAACGACTGGTAGCCAAGTTGCAGGATGAATCCGTCGATGTATCTGCGTATCAAGCGAAGCGCGATCTGTTAGTGAATGAACTGTCTGCAATGGGTTTCAGTATGGTAAAGCCGGATGGAGCCTTCTATCTTTTTCCGAAATCACCGCTTGAGAATGATGTCGAGTTCGTTAAACTGGCCCAAAAACATCATATTCTGCTGGTGCCGGGGGCTGGTTTCGGCGCGCCTGGTTTCTTCAGAATAGCCTATTGTTTTGATATCGGAATGATTGAGCGGAGCTTGCCGGCCTGGCGGGCACTTGCAAAAGATGCGGGACTGAACGGTTAGAGATAACGTGTTTGATAAATGGAGGAGCTATTTTTTTAGATCCTCCGCTTTTTTTTCAAGAAATTCGATAAAATCAATCGAGCGATACACAAAACGGAGATTGAAACGGCTCTCGTAGAGCAACAATGCTGATGCGACAAAAAGAAAGAGACCACCGCAGAGGGCAATGAGTGTGGGTATCCATGCATGATCGGTGCTTCCGTAGGCCACATTGGCAGCTATGGCCAGGCTTGACGCTACAAAGAACAGTGTTGCAGAATACAACGATACCATGGCCTTCTGGATGAGTGTTGCACGCCGGCGTTGCAGTTCAATTTGCCCGCAAAGATGCTTCATCCGCTCCTCAGGATACGAAATATTCCCTGTAATTATTGCTTCCACTTCTCCCTTCATGACATTTACCCGGTCAAAAATGCGCCCCAAACGGGCTGATGTTGAAAATATCAGCGTTCCGCACGCTGATATCAGAACGGACGGGGTAATCATCGAAGTCAGGATACTTGAACTGGTGAGTGCTTCAAGGATTACTTTTTCATGAACAGCCATAATGGTATCCTCAAAATACTGCTAAATATTCAATCAGACGATCAACTTCAGTTCTTCAATCAAGCCTGCCAGAACATCATACCCCTTCTGCCAGAATCCGCTGTCAGCGATATCAATACCGGCAAGACGAGCTGTATCGGCAGGAGAAAGTGCTCCGCCTGACTCCAGTAATGCGTGGTAACCCGGTTTGAATGAATCTCCCTCCTCGCGATATTTCTGGAAGAGTGCGAGAACCAGCAGCTCGGCAAAGGTGTAGGAATAACAGTAGAAGCGGCTATGAATGAAGTGGCTGATGTAACTCCATCCCCAGCGATAGGCAGGAATCATTTCGACTGAATCGCCGTATAGTTTTCTGTTCTCCTCCAGCCAGATTTCAGCTATGCGATCATTTGAGAGCAGGCCAGTCGTGCGTTCATTGTGGAGGCGGAGTTCAAAACGCGTCAGAACCGTCTGGCGGAAGGTTGTGGCAATAATATCTTCAATTTTGGCACAGAGCAGTGATTTGCGTACGACCGGGTCCTGTTCGTTATCGAGCAGCCTTCGGGTCAGCAGCATTTCACCAAAAACGGAGGCGGTTTCAGCCAGAGGAAGCGGAGCATGGTAATTCAGCATGCTTTGTTTCTGGGAAACTACAAAATGCAGGCCGTGTCCCGCTTCATGGGCAATGGTAGCCAGGTCGCGCAATGTACCGGTGAAGTTAAGCAGGAGAAACGGTGGTAGGTCAGGCGATATTCCCATTGCAAAGGCACCCCCCGATTTTCCGGTACGGGGGAGTACATCAACGCGGCGTTCGGCAAAAAAAGCCTCGATTATGGTGCCGAACTCCGGATCGTAGTTCCGGTATGACTCCGTCACCAACGTTTGGGCTTCTTCAAACGTATAACTCCGCTCGGTTTCTGCAACCGGGGCGTATATATCACAATTGCGAATTTTATCCATCTGGAGCATTCCGGCCTTAATACGGAAATAGTCCTGCGCCAGACCGTAATTTGCTTCGGTCACGCACATCAGATGCTCAACGGCTTCGTCCGGAATTTCATTGCCGATATTGGTCGGCTGGATTGGCGTACGATACTGACGTAACTCCATTTCCTGGCCATGGTCGAGAGCCATATTGTTGAACACGGCATTGTATACGATGCCATGTTCGCCGTGGCGTTCCAGAAAAAGTGTCATAGCACGGAAGCGGACATCTGCTGATGTGTGATGAAGGAGCGAAAGCAGTTCTTCACCGGTAAAATCATGCATTTCGCCATCTAATTCCATTTGATAGCTGAATGATGCTGAAAGCTCATCAAAAAGTTTCGTAAAGGCCCGGACTCCGGTCAGATCTTTGCGGGTCAGGAGCCTTTCCTCATTCTCTTTGAGAGTATGGGGGCGGAATTTACGAATGCCATCCAGAAAATGAAGGTACCCGGCTGCTTCAGGAAGTTCACGGAACGATTCAAAACGCTCGTCATTCAACTCCATTAACTCCAGGTCAAAAAAGAGCAACTGCTGTGAGAGTCGGCTGCCAAGCTCAGAGCAGCGTTGAGACAATGCCCGGTAAACTTCATTTCCCGAGTCGGCAGCAAACAGCAGGTGGGCGTAGCAAAACGGCTTGGACATACGTGATTGCAGTGACTCATATTCGACAATTGCGGCCATACATGCTGCATTATCAAGTGTCGCTACCTTTTCAAAATATCTGCTCCGAAAATTACCGGCCAGCTGTTCAAACGATCCAAGTTCATCTTCCAGTTCGCGAGAATCGGGGGCAGGGTAGAGCAATGTTGTATTCCAGGTTAAATCCGAATGCGGCATTAGTTGTCTCCGGTGAAGTGTGAAATGACGTTACGGTATATTTGATGTATTCATGTCTACGCTGCATTAATAGCATCGACAACGGCTTTGCAAAGTTGCGGCATGCTATATGGTTTCTGGATAAACCCCTTCGCCCCTATCATCACAAGATCGTCAGCAGTACCCTCCTGATGGAACCCTGACGAGAGCAGCACCCGGATATCGGGATACCGTTCTATAAGGCGGACAAGGGCTTCTCTGCCACCCATTCTGGGCATGAGCATATCCAGAATCACCAGTGAAATATGTTCCTTCTCGAGTTCATACACCTCAAGCGCCTGTTGTCCGTCTTCTGCAAGATAAACTCGATAACCAAGCTCTTCCAGAATTATTTTGCCGACGCTGCGGAGAATATCCTCGTCATCGACCAGTAGAATTCCTCCCGAGCCATAAATCAGCTCTGTGGAGGTCGTCTGCATCATCGTTTTTTCTGCCGCCAATGGAAGATAGAGCTTAAAAATGGTTCCGACGCCAAGCTCACTGATGATGTTGATACAACCATGATGGTCGGTGACGGTGCCGTAAACGGCTGCCAAGCCAAGCCCGGTTCCTTTGCCGACCTCTTTTGTCGTGAAAAACGGTTCAAAGACACGCTGAATGATTTCTCTGGTCATCCCGGTGCCGGTATCAGCTATGGAAATTTCAACATAATGGCCGGGAGTTATGGTAAAAGCGCTCGATCGACAGTACATTGAATCCAGCTCGACATTGGCGGTGGAAAACGTAATAACGCCTTCCCCGGACATGGCGTCGCGTGCGTTGAGACCGAGATTCAGCAGAGCATTCTGTAATAATGTCGGATCACCGTTTATACACACATTTCTGGCGACAAGCCGTGTTCTCAGACTGATCTTTTTATCAATGGTTCGTTCCAGCAACGCGATAACATCATTGATCAATGAGTCAATCTGTACCTGGACAGTATTTTTTTGTGCTTTACGGGAAAAGGCCAACAGCTGGCCGGTCAGATCAGTCGAACGGCTGGCTGCCTGCTGGATGGTGACAAGCAGCTTATGAGCGGCGGGAATATCCGTAACATAGCGTTCCATAAGTTCGGCGGAACCCAAAATAGCAGTCAGCATATTATTGAAATCATGGGCGACGCCGCCTGCCAACTGCCCGATAACATCCATCTTTTGCGTCTGACGGATCTGCTCCTCCATTCGTTTTTGTTCCGCGGCATCCCACTGCAGCTGTTCATTACTGATTTTCAGTTCTGCAGCTGTCCGCTGTAATTCGGCTGTCCGTTGTTCCACCATCTCTTCCAGATGATTTTTATGCTGTTCTATCAGATACCGCTGGCGGTACAAGTCAGCGAAAATTTTGACCTTGCTCTGGAGAAAAACAGGTTCTATCGGCTTGGTTAAATAGTCAACCGCTCCGGCGTCATACCCCTTGAACTGGAATCGGAGGTCCTTCATGCCCGCAGTGACGAAGATGATCGGGATTTGTCGTGTCTTCGGATTGGTACGCATCAGTTCCGCAGTCTCGAAACCATCCATTTCCGGCATCTGTACGTCGAGGAGTACCAAGGCAAAATCCTGCTTGAGTGTCAGGCGCAGGGCTTCATTTCCGGACGACGCCTTGACGAGTTCATAGCCCTGGTCACAGAGAAGAGCATCAAGTGATATGAGGTTTTCAGGCCTGTCATCGACCAGCAGAATTGGTACGGTACGTAGCGGAATAGTATGGTTCACAGCTTCCTCTGTGCAAGACTCATTAAAAGATCGGGAATTTCCGTCAATAGTACAACATGATCGACTTTTTGCAACTTCAGCGCGGCTTTTGGCATAGAGTCCAACTCAGCGTCAGCCGGGTCCTGGACGATTGCTACTCCATTGCGCGTTTTTATTTTTAATAATCCGTTGCTGCCGTCAAAACCTGCGCCGGTCAGGATAACGCCTATCAGCGCCGGTCCATACACATCTGCCGCTGATTCAAAGAGAACATCCACTGAAGGACGCGCGAAGCAGACCGGCGGATCAATGGAAAAGGCCAGAGTGCCCCCGTGCTCCACCAGCAGATGATAATTGGCAGGAGCAAGATAGACCGTGCCGGAAGTGATGAGTTCCAGTTCGTCAGCCTCCTTTACCCGGATAGTGCAGAGCGCATCCAGCAACACTGCCAGGCTGTCATCGGAATCAGGGGTGATATGAGTGGCAACAAGGAGCGGAAGTGGAAAATCGGCGGGAAGTGCTCCCAGCAAAAACTTGAGTGCCGCGACTCCACCGGTCGAAACTCCGATAACAACTGCCTTGAACTGGCTGACGCTGTTATTTTTCATAGCGTTTCCGATAGATCTGCATGCGAGGGGTCATCGCTTCATAGCGGTCCGATATCTGCCGGTTATCCAGGCTCTCTTTCGTACCAAGACAGAGAAAGCCACCCGGCACCAGACTGGTGTCAAAGAGCCCCAATACCCGCTCCTTGAGTGGCTGTTTGAAATAAATCATGACATTGCGACACAGAATCAGGTTCATCTCACCAAAATCGGCATCAACGGCCAGACTGTGTGCAGCAAAAATTACATTTTCTCGAAGATCGGGAGATAAAATCGCATGGTCGTAGCGAGCCGTGTAGTAGTCCGAGAATGACCCGGTGCCGCCGGCATGTTGATAATTTCTGGTAAAGTGCTGCAACTCCTGCAGTGGATAAATCCCTTCCTGTGCTGTGCGGATTACCTCTTCGTTGATATCGGTTGCATAAATGCGGAAGCGGCCTTTTAACCCCTCTTCCTGCAGGAGAATTGCCATTGAATAGGCTTCCTCGCCTGTCGAGCAGCCGGCATGCCAGATTTTTACAAACGGGTAGGTTTTTAAATACGGCACAACCTGTTCCCTGAGTGCTTTAAAAAAAGCGGGATCGCGGAACATTTCGGAGACATTGACAGTAATACCACGCAGCAGGGAGTCGAACAATGCACGATTTCGCAAAATATCCGACTGAGCACGCGACAACGTGGAAAATTCAGAGCCGGAAAGCCACTGGGTAAGCCGTCGCCGCAGTGATGCTTCTGAATATTCCCTGAAATCGTGCCCGTATACCTGATAGACTCCCTCCATCAGAAGTTTGATTTCAAGTTCTATGAGCTCATCGGTGGTCATGATTTTTCCGTCTGCAGCCGAGTCCGTTTCTTCTCTCCTCATTAGCCCGCTGCATCTCCTCCTGCTGGACGCGCAACTCTTCAGACTGGGCCTGAGTCTGCTCCAGAAGTTCATTGATCAGCTGTCGTGAACGGTTGACCTTGAGTGCAATGGCAATCGCTTCCAATGCTTGTGACAAAAAATCAAAATCGTCACTGCTGAACTGCTGGAAACTGCCCAGTTCCAGCACGCCGATCAAGGTTTCATTATGCATGATTGGCAGAATGGCAATATTCAGCGGAGAGGCTTCACCCAATGCGGAGGTGATCGGGAGATAGTTTGGCGGAATAGAATTGTGGCACATTGTTTTTCTTTCCAGTGCTACCTGCCCAACCAGACCTTCTCCAAGCTTAACCTCGTATTTCAGATGTTCAGATCGCAACATAGCGTAAGTGGAGAGGGCTTGAAGCATTTTTTCCTTTTCGTCATACAGATACATGACACCAACTCCGGCACCCAAAAATGCAGCTATAAATGCCAGTGCCTCATCTCCGAGCCCGGTTGTTTCGTGCTCTTCGCGCAGGATTTTACTTAGTTCGTGAAGCCCGTTTTTCAGCCGGTCACGACGTATGTCCTCATCCCTGCTGCTGCGAAGTGAGGCCGTCATTCCGGCAAATGCCATGTCCAGCGTAACCTGTGCTTCGCTCATACCTTTAACTGCGTTCAGCACCATGCCCATTTCATCGTTATGTATCCGGACCGGATCGAGTGCTATCGCTTCGCTGATAGTCACGGTACGATTCAGGTCACCACCGGCAACAGCCTCGGCAAGAGCAGCCTTTTCTTCACCAAGCTCCTGCTGTCGGTGGACCGCGTCAACGACGACACGAAGAGGCAGCAGAACGGATCGGTAAATCCAGAGACCAAACAGGATTCCTATAACAATAGCAATACAGCCGATGCCGAGAAGCATGGATGTACTTCGTAAAATTACGGTTTTTACCGTAACTATTGCTTTTTCCTGCCCAATCTGGGCAACGGAAACGCTTTCTTTACCCTGTTCCTCCTGCTTGATCACAATGGCGTGGAGTTTGTCAGCCGATTTGTTTGCCTGCTCGATCGCATACAACTTCTCTTTGAGTGTGGCGACAATGCCATCAGGGGCATACAGTTCTGTGCGGATGGTTTGAAGAGACGCATGTGCCGCGCGAAGCATCTTTAGTTCACCCCGGGCATCAAGCGCGATCAGTGACCGCTCCATTTGCTGAACGCGTTCATGAGTTGCTGCAAAAAGTGACCGGATTTCTGAAGCAGAGGCATCCACTTCTGCTGACGAGTTGAGAGTGAATAATCGGGTAATGTTGCCTGTTATTGTCAGGCCAGATACGACCAGTTCCGAATTTATCAGAAGAATATTGTTGGCACTGTTTGACTGTGCAAAGATAATTCCCTGTCTACTTGTTTCTATAGTCAGTTTTGAAGAGGTAAATTCAATATCCTGATTAAGCAACAGGTCAATATGATTCAGTTTTTCAGCCAGCTCTTTATACGTCTCTGTTGCAAATCTTTTTGAATAGGCATCTTTTTGAGAAATTGCCGCTGCTTGAAGCTGTAAAAATTCATTAACATCATGAGTCAGCGATTGTATCTCAGGCGCAATTGCTGAACTATAGGTGCTTCTGGCAATACGTCCCAGAATCGCATTTACCTTGCCTTTTGCAATGCGAAACGGGGTGGTGGCCTGGGAATTATGAACAACCCCCGAAACGGCAAGAAGGTCAGTTACCAGGTCTCTAAGCTCTTCAATACCACGCAGTTGAGCAGAATAGAGGCCGGTACTGTGCATCGCCTGGGCAAATGATCCGGCACGAGTGCTTTGCAGATTTCGGATGTTGGTCTCCAACTCCTTCAGGCGGGTTGATGTATCCTTCATTTGCTGCGAAACCTTTTCATTTGTTTCACGTGCAGCACTGTCGCTTGTAATGCGTGCTTCAGTAGCGTCAAACAGTTCGCCAGAAATTACAGTAAGTTCATCCGACATATCCATCCGGTTGCCGACGTTCATCTTCTCCAGAGTTTCCCGGGCACGTGCGGCATTGCCAAGAGACAATTCAGCTTCTCTCCGGTATCTGGTGTATTCCGGTATGGTGCGAGCGGAGTTCACCTTTACCAAATTGGTGATGCAGCTCTGAAGTTCTCTCTGAAACTCCACCGCTCTCATCTGGTATGGGCCACTCTTTTCAGTAATATAGGCAAGCTTTTCCAGGAGAAATCGCATTGACGAAAAACTGGCCAGAGAGATGCCGACAATAATGGCCGCGGTTACCATCATATTGGCTATCAATTTTGCTTTGATGGTCATTGTCTTTTTCGCCATGCGGTCATGGCGACCCTCCGGTCGAATACAGCCATACCCGCAGCAAGGAGAAAAGTTTATCCATATCCACCGGCTTTGGAATATAGTCGCTTGCCCCTGCTTTCAGGCATTCTTCGCGATCTCCCTTCATTGCTTTGGCGGTCAGGGCGATAATAGGCAAATTATGGAAACGGGAATCTTTCCTGATACAGCGCATTGCCTCATAACCGTCCATTTCCGGCATCATAATATCCATCAGCACCAGGTCAATATCGGGGAACTCGTCCAGTCGATGTAGCGCTTCGCGGCCATTTTCCGCCTCAAAGATAATGATGTCCTTCTCTGCCAGAGCGCTTGAAAGCGAGAAAATGTTGCGCATGTCATCATCTACAATCAGAACCTTTTTTCCCTCCAGCATCGCTTCCTTATCAAGCGCGGAACGAATCATGCGCTGCTTACCCGGATCAAGCGACGTCTCTATCAGGTGAAGAAACAGTGATACTTCATTCAGGAGCCGTTCGGGGCTTTTTGCCCCCTTGATGATAATACTCTCGGCATAGTGATGCAGGCGTTTTTCATCTTCGTGGCTCAGTTCGCGACCGGTGTGAATAATGACCGGAATACGACGTGTGGGATCAAGTTTTTTAAGTTCCTCTAAAAGCTCAAATGCGCCCATGTCGGCCAATCCCAGATCAAGTACTATGCAGTCAAATTGCTCACTGGAAAGCAGCTTGATCGCCTTGGTGCCGCTGTCAGCAACTTTGATAGTCACATTTCTCTCTTCCAGAAGGGCAACCAGTGCCGTGGCCTGATCCTGATCGTCTTCAACAATCAGCAGCATCTTCATGGTTTTTTCAATTGCTGACTCCAGAGTGCCAAAGACTGCATCCAATTGCTCACTGCTGATCGGTTTGGTAACAAATCCGATAGCTCCCATACTCATCGCTTTCTGTCGCTCCTCAAGACACGTAATAAAATGTACCGGAATATGGCGTGTTACGGGGTTGTCCTTCAAGCTGCGCATGACCCCCCAGCCATCAATATTCGGCAGCATGACATCAAGCAGAATGGCACTGGGATGATATCGTTCAGCCATGGCGATGCCGCTTTCTCCTTCGGCGGCAACCAGTGCAGAGAAGCCGCGGGCTCGAACGACCTTGACCAGTATTCCGGCAAAGACAAGATCATCCTCGATGATAAGAATGCTCTTGTTGCTTTCTTCGATCATATTACGGTCGTCCGGAATCGGTGAGGGGAGCGGGTCGGCTTTTTTAGTGGCCGGTTTAGCAGGCTCTTTTGTTGGCGGGGCGAGAGGAGTGATTGTTGTATCCCTTACCTGAGTAAGACTGCATTCACCTTTGACCGGAAGATACAGAGTGAAGGTGCTTCCGGTGCCTGCTTCGCTGACCAGACTTATTTCGCCACCCATGGAACGGGCAAGCTGGCGTGAGATTGAAAGTCCGAGGCCGGTGCCGCCATACGTTCGACTTGTGCTGCCGTCAGCCTGTTGGAAGGCGTTGAAAATGAGAGACTGCTTTTCGAACGGGATGCCTATGCCGGTATCGGTTACGGCAAAGGCCACTGCTGAAGTTTTGAGCGGATTCTCTGCGTCTTTCGGGGTGTATGTGTGAAGTGAAACGGTCCCTTGTCTGGTGAATTTACAGGCATTGGAAAGCAGATTCTTGAGGATCTGCTGCGTTCTTTGACCGTCGGTCGTGATAGTCTCCGGTGTTGATTCGTCAAGAGAAACGGTAAGTTCAATCCCCTTGTCGCCAGCGATAGGGAGGAAAACCGATTCGAGCTGCACACAGAGTTCCGGGGGTGAAATGTTTTCGTACACAAATTGTAAATGGCCCGATTCGATTTTCGAAAGATCAAGAATGTCATTAATCAGGTTGAGCAGATCTCGACCCGCACCGTTGATTGTTGCAGCAAATTCGACCTGCCTGCCCGTCAGATTTCCTTCCCTATTATCCCTCAAGAGGCTGGAGAGGATCATCAGGCTATTCAACGGCGTACGCAGTTCATGTGACATATTGGCCAGAAACTCGGATTTATAGGTGCTGATCCGCTCCAGTTCATCTGCCTTACGTTGTAATTCGTGACTGGCCTCTTCCACCTCGCGGTTTTTGGCGCGAATCTGCTCACGTTGCAGTTCCAGCATCTGGGCCCGTTCTTCCAACTCTTCATTTGTCTGCTGCAGCTCTTCTTGTTGAACGCGTAATTCTTCGGTCTGGGCCTGGGTCTGTTCCAGGAGCTCGTTTACCTTCTGGCGAGCATTTGTAACCCGAAACACAATGGCGATTGTTTCCATCGCCTGATGCAAAAATGTACGATGATTATCCGTAAAACAAGAAAACGAACCTATTTCCACTACGCCCAGCAACTCATTGTTCACCAACACCGGTAGAACGATAAGTGAAAGGGGATCGAGCGCGCTAAATGGCGATCCAAGGGGAAGATAGTCTTTGGGAACCGGGGTGAGGTGAATCATTTTGCAATCTTTTGCTACTTGCCCGGCAATGCCTTCACCAAGAGCAACTTTCAGGTGTCGACGATCATCACCAATTATCGCAAAGGTAGCCAGTACTTCGAGCCCGCCTGCACCGGTGTCAACACCATAGAATACGCCGACTCCTGCTCCAAGATACCGGATTAAAAACGATAGTGTTGTTTCTGCCAGTTCCGCACGACCCTTGTCGCCGCGCAGGATGATATTCAATTCATTCTGACCGCTTGAAAACCATTCGCGAAGCTCCAGATCACCTACCGCCTGACGGATCTGTCCGGCCAACGACAGATTAAGCTCTTCAAGCTTTTGGTGCTGATCTTCAAGCTCATTTTCATACACTTTGCTCTGAAATTTTAATTCAGACCAGTATGTGGCGATAAAAAACGGAATTGCCCAGATATGCAGATTATGGCGAACAGGCGCAAACAGGGAGACATACTGTTCCGCTGTTGCAATATTAATAATCATCAGCAGTTCATCCAAAAACAGAAAGCTGATGCCGCTTATCAACGGAAGAGAAACACGACTTCCCCGCATTCTGTCCAGAATAAAACCGACCAGCGCTGTTCCCAGAATCAGGGCGGATGCCAAACGAAACGCCAGATCGCCCCAATACAGGCCAAAGGATATCCTGGGGTGAATCAGCAGATAATCAGGCCACCCTACAGCAGTCACCAAATAGATGCTCACGGTAACTGCAATGCTCCCTGTGAGGAAACCGGTCTGATATTTTTTGCCGCTGTCCCCATAACGCATAAATGCATAGGCAATTAAAATGCCGACCATTAATGTAGCAGCGTGTTCCAGCGGCGGGTAATAACGATAAAAAATATCGAATGTAACATACCCCCGTGAACTTCCGTATTCTGCCAGAAACATCAATAGTTCCCGGCCAGTTCCCGCCAGCGCCGCCAGTGCCATGTACATATCACGACGGTTATGTTTGCTTCGCCATTCGCTGCCGGATATAAACGCCAACACGAGCCAGAAAAAGGTCGGCAAAAGAAAACGTACCACTGTGCCGGAAGCCTCTCCTCCCTTGCCGCCGCCGAAATTTACTAAAATATCAATAAGATCGTTCATAGCTGCCCTTCAAAATGCTGTAGAAAATCAATGCCTATGTTTCTGGTATCAGCAAAAAACGTCAGTATCTTACCCGATTACCACCCGGTTGCGTCCTTCATGTTTGGCACAATACAGGGCATCATCAGCACGTCGGATAAAAATATCTACGGTTTCATCTTCTAAAAGCTGTACCACGCCAAAGCTGGCTGATAAGGCGATCGGGGTGGTGCTGTCTGATTGTTGCTCAAAGGCAACCCTGATTCGTTCGGCCAGGGCTGTTGCTTCCTCGCAGGCTGTATGCGGAAGAATAACAATAAACTCTTCACCCCCCCAGCGGGCGGCAATGTCCTCTGCCCGGATCATCTCACGCAGCAGGTTGGCAAACGTCCTCAGGATATTGTCTCCTTCGCAGTGGCCAAAGGTGTCGTTCACAAGTTTGAAGTGGTCAAGATCGATCATAATCATGGAAATCGGGTATTCATGGCGGCGGGCAGCACTCAATGTTGCGTGCAAAGAATCGTTGAAATGACGACGATTGTAAAGTTCAGTCAATTCATCGGTTGCCGCCAGGCGGGAAATAGTCGCATTTGCTTCTTTAAGCTCAGCGGTACGCTCCTCCACAATCTGTTCAAGATTGGAGTAGAATTTTTCGATCACCTTGCGTTGTTGATACAGCTCACGGAACACCCGAACCTTGCTACGTAAAATAATCGGTTCAAACGGTTTCATCAGATAGTCCACCGCTCCGGTTTCATACCCTTCAATCTGGTCAAGAAGATCCTTCATGCCTGCGGTAACAAAAATTATCGGAAAATGATTTGTCTTGGGATTGGAGCGGATAAGGCGGGCAACCTCAAAGCCGTTCATGCCTGGCATCTGGACATCCAAAAGAATCAGTGCAAAGTCATGTTTCAGTGACAGCCGCAACGCATCATTTCCCGATGGCGCGGTAATTACTTCAAAATCCATGTCAGCAATGACGGCTTCCAGAGCCAGGATATTGTGCGGATGATCATCAACGATAAGAATCGGAACTTTTTCAGTCATACCTGGTATGTCCTTTTGTGCTCAAGTGAGCGGCAAAGTATGTTATCCCTTCATCTGCATCATTGATATCCGCAATTGATCAGGCTTGTAGGGTTTGTGTACAAAACAGGCATGCTGATCCGTTTCAATGATGTTTTCCACCGATTCCACGCTGTAGCCGCTGCAGATGATAATCGGGAGGTTTTGGTCTATTTTACGTAATTCATGATAGGTTTCAATACCCCCCATGACCGGCATGATCAGATCCAGCAGAACTACATCGATCTCACTGCCGCGTTCACGGTATATTTCAAGCGCTTCCGTGCCATGCTGTGCGGTCAAAGCTGTAAAGCCCATGGCATCGAGCAGCGCTGTTCCCATGTCTCGCAGTGTCTGTTCATCGTCAACCAGAAGTATCGTGCCGCACGCCATATCAGTTAACGGTACAGTGGCTGAAATGGTTTCGCGATTATCGAATGCACTGGGTACGGGAAAGCATATTTTGAACGTAGTGCCGGCACCCGGTGCACTCGTAAGGTGCAGGATGCCGTCATGTGATGCAACGATGCCTTGTATGGCCGACATACCGAGGCCGCGGCCAGTGAATTTTGTCGTAAAAAACGGTTCGAAAATACGTTTTTGGGTCTCATCATCCATGCCGCTGCCGCTGTCTGTCACTTCCAGGCACACATATCTGCCGGGGGCGATAACGGTGCCGAATGTATCCCGCTCGGACTGATCTGCGGCAAAATCCATTTTGGAAAGAATAACTTTGACGGTACCGTTAGAATCGCCAACCGCCTCGGCGGCATTGATGATCAGATTCATGACGATCTGCTGAAGCTGTCCGGCATCACCTTTGATTTCCGGAACGCGCTGATTCAAATCGATCTCAATGGCAACATTCTTTTTAATGGCAGACTGCAGCATATTAACAACTTCATCTACCAGAAGCCATAAATTGACCCGGGTCTGCACCAGTGGGGTCTTGCCGGCGTAGGTCAGCATTTGTCTGCACAGTTCGGCGGCGCGGTTGCCGGCCGCTTCGATCTGCTGGAAGCGTACCTTGATTTTATCAGGCTCGGTGTCTTCGCCGGCCATGTAGCAATGACCCAGAATAACCGTCAGTATGTTGTTGAAATCGTGGGCGATGCCGCCGGCCAGAACACCAAGGCTTTCAAGCTTCTGGGCATGATGAAACTGCTGCTCAAGCTGGATACGTTCCTGTTCGGCATGTTTGCGTTCTGATATATCGCGGATGATGTAAACCATTCCGGTGGGCAGCCCTTCCGCATCGCGAATGAACTCTCCATTCGCTTCCATATCAAATGTGGTACCGTCCATCCGTAACCCGCGATATTCACTTGGCCCTGTAACAATTCCCTGGAACATGCGGGCAACATTGCCTAAAGCCCGTTCCTGATCCTCCGGGACAATGAAGTCGGTGATTCTATGCCCCAGCAGCTGATCCTCCTGTTCGCAGCGACAAAATGTCAGCGCCATGGGCGAAATCATGAGAATGCGACCTTCCAGATCTGTAATCGCAATATAGTCGGGTGAAGCGATAAGAATAGAACGATACCTCGCCTCACTTTCACGCAGAGCAGTCTGAGCCTGTGTGCGCTCGGTGATATCATTGAGGCAGAGCAGCATGTTGGTCTGGTCTGCTGACTGAATGAGAGCGGTGGAGGCAAGAAGAGCAACATTTCTCTGACTGCCGCGAAGCGCCAGTGTGGTGTGGTGCTCAATATTGAGATGTCCCATTCCAGTTGCAAATGTGTCCTCAATCGCCAGACGTAACTCACAATTAATACATTTTGAGCCGTAACCACAGCCACGAGGATCTTCCAGAGAATAGATGCAACCAAATATTCCGCACGCGTGCCCACTTTTGAGATCATCATCGGTTATTCCGGTAAAGTTTGTGTAAGCAGGATTGGCATACAGAATATGCCGTTCTGTATCTACGACACACATCATCGCCGGAGCGTGATCATATATTGCTTTTAGTTCCGCGCGGCTGTGGAGCAATGCCGTTTCGGCACGCTTGCTTTCGGTGATGTCCCGGGTTACGGCGAGGTGCACCACTCTGCCATGATCCAGCATAGGCACCGCATGGGTCTGCATTAAACGGCGTCCACCTTTCAGTCCGATCAATTCATATTCCGACTGTATTGATTCTCCTGCAATCACCCGTTTGTGCAAATCAACGAACATGGTGTGGTATTCAGGGGCTATGATATTGAGTATCGGGCGCCCGGCCACCTGTTCCAGAGAATCAGCTTCAATCATCGCCAGTCCGGCCGGATTCATCTGTATCAGGAAACCCTGAGCATCAATTATTTTGATACATTCTGGTTCATTGTCAAAAATTGATTGCAGATGGGATTGACTCTCATAGAGTTTATTTCGTTCATCGCCTAATAATGTCATCGTCTGGACTATTTTTCGCGTCCCGATCCAGATAATTCCCATACCAAGCAGCCAGATAAATGAATGAATGAATGCTTCCTGGAGCATTTCGTGATTCATGGCCTGCTGAATTGGAGTCAGAGATAATGATACACTGATTCCGCCTCGACTATCGCCCTCTTTATACCCTTGCCCGGCATGACAGGGCAGGCACGGTTTTTCGGTAAGAAGCGGCCGCATGAGACGCAGATGTGGCTGACCATTAATTGTTACCGGTTCAATAATTTCTGTTTTTCCCTGTTCCAGTGCTTTAAGGGCTTTTGTTTCCCAGGCATCGGGGGCGTTCTCCGGTCGAAGCGGATTCAGACTGGTGATATGCCCCTGGGGAAGGAACGCGTTCTCACGGGCCAGTTCAAATATCTGACGAGTCATGTATGCCGGATTAATAAGTGTGAGGCGCCTGCCGGAGGGGGTCGTGATGTCGCGTTCAGGGTAATCCGCAAGATATGGATTAGCGGGGGTAGTGTCAGTCAACGGGACGTAGACACCGCCATGACTGACACCCCAGCGTCGGAAAAGGACATCCTTCTCAAAAGCCGCCCGCACCATGCTTTGGCCGATCTCACGAATCGAGGTACGGTTATCTACAATATAGGCAATAAACAGCCCGGATAACAGTAGCGTCCACAACGCAGCAGAAATGATGGCATAGTGATGGATCTTTCTGATTTCATCGGATTTCTTTAGGACAGTGCCGGTATCCGGTTTCATGGAACACCTCAAACAATAAATAATGTACGAAAAGGCAGTAACGAAGGTGATTGAGATAACTGGATAAGAACGTTATTTCGAGGGCGAACAATATCACTCAAACAGAGATGACGTCAAAGCAATTATGAGTATATTCTGATGCAGTACGAGGTTTGAAAATTGCAGTTTGTCAGCGATTTCCACCAGCCATTTTCAGGCTTTCCGGTGTTCTTCGCAGCAGCCACATAAAAAACGGTCCGGCAATACCGCCAATACCGATACAGGCAAAGGCTACGCCCCATTCTGCGTGAATGCCGGGAAGCGGCTGCCAGTCCCGGAATGTGTCCAGTGCCCAGCCGAAAACGGTTGGTGAAACCATCCCCATCGAATAGCCGATGAGTGACTGGAGTCCCATGGCGGCACCGAGATACCCGGGGGCAACCAGTTCTGTCAGGCCGGTCGAAAAAACCGGTGATTCGGCGACAACGAGGTAGCCGTAGGCTATACCGATTATCAAGGTCAGGGGGAGGTTGGTATTAATCAGCCAGCCGAAGGCGAAGGAGAGGGAAGCGCTGGAAAACATAACCGCTGTGATGGTGGCGGTGCGGCCGAAGCGATCGGACAATGTTCCGGTAATGGCAGTCGAAAATGCGCCGATTCCGACCAGTAGAGCGGCAATGATGGAGGCAAGACCGGTTGCCCGGGCCGTTTCAAATCCCCAGCCAATAAGTGCCGAGGAGAAAAAGGGGGCGAGCCAGCTGCGCATGCCGTACATTTCCCACATATGAGCTCCATAACCAAAAATCATCAGGAGTGCCGGGCGGTTTTTAATTACCTCGCCGGTGTATCCG
>JAYTVV010000248.1:0-2226 GCA_043743795.1 Geobacteraceae bacterium | reverse complement strand
TATTATGCAACTCCCCTACGGGCCTATAGCTCAGTTGGCTAGAGCCACCGGCTCATAACCGGTTGGTCCCAGGTTCGAGTCCTGGTGGGCCCACCATTTCAATCATCGAGGGGAAAACGCCGGATGCCGGCCAGATATTTGGGAACAACCCGTTACCATACCTCACCACGAGAGTGCACACCGCAAGGTTGCACTCTTTTTAATTGTAGTCGATGAAAAAACCTAAAATAGCGGACATAGTTGGAATTATTAATAAAATAGCTCCGACATCGCTCGCAGAAGCGTGGGATAATCCCGGGCTTCAGATTGGTGACACCGCCGCCGAAGTGACGGGCATCATGGTTGCCCTTGATCCAACGCCCGACGTAATTGATTCTGCTCTGAAAGCTTCCTGCCAACTTCTTGTTACTCACCATCCTCTTATTTTCAAGCCACTCAAGTCCATCTCAACGGCAACGCCACTTGGAACTGCCATACTCAAGGCAATCAGGGGGGGGCTGTCGATTGTCTCTCTGCATACCAATTATGATATAGCCAGTGGTGGACTGAATGATCTGCTGGCAGATACAATAGGCCTTTCCAGCAGTGCCCCTCTTAAGGTTACAGCCACGCGTGAGTTGGTTAAGCTGGTTGTCTTTGTTCCGGTTGACTGCCTTGAACAGGTGCGAAGCGCGCTGTTCCCGCTTACCGCACCGCTCGGAAAATATCGCGACTGTTCCTTTGCTGCTGACGGAGTCGGTACCTTTACCCCTTGTGATGGTGCGGTGCCTTTTTCCGGAACCATAGGGGAGTTGGCCCGGGTGCCTGAAGAACGGTTGGAGCTGCTGATACAACGTTCTCAGCTGCCCCGAGCCGTAAAGACGCTATTGGCGGCTCATCCTTACGAAGAACCGGCCTTTGATGTCTATTCACTTCTGAATGAAGGGGAAAAGCTGGGTCTCGGGCGAATCGGGCGTTTGCCTGAACCTCTGTCGCTTGGGGAATATGCCGATCGGCTCAAAACCACTTTGTCAGCACCGGCGCTGCGCTATGTGGGCGACCCTGCGACCAGAATCTCCAAAGTGGCGCTTTGTAGCGGCAGTGGCGCATCATTGCTGCGTGAAGCGGTCCGGTCCGGTGCAGATGTGCTGGTGACAGGTGATGTAAAATATCATGAGGCACGTGATGCTGAGGATCTTGGTTTGGCGCTGATTGATGCCGGCCATTTTCCTACGGAAATAATCATGGTGCATGAAATGACGAAACGACTTGGCCGGATGCTTGTTGCGGCCGGTTATTTGGATTGTCAGGTAGAAGCGTGCCGAACGGAAACAGATCCGTTTCGAATTTAGGAGAATAGTTAAAACTAACGTGCAGTAAGGGAGAGTTAATTTGAAAAAGAAACTGGATATGCTGGAAGAATTGCAGGAGGTCGATCAACAGATCGATACTCATAAGGCCGCTCAAAAAGGTTTGCAGGCCGAGTTGAGCGGAATCAGCCAGGGAGTGGATGTCGTGCGGGAGGATATCGCTGTCCTCGAAGCCGGTCTGGCCAAGCTTGAAGCTGAAAAAGTGGAGCTGGAAACTACTCACGCGACGGAGTTGGAAAATATTGTAAGGTCTGAAACGAATATGAAGGAAATCAAGACCAATAAAGAGTTTCAGGCTGTTGGTCGTGAAATTGCCGCTGCCCGGAAGCAGGTAACTGATCTCGAAGAGTTGCTGTTGCAGAAGATTAGCCAGATCGACGAACTTGCAGTGGAGCTCGCGGCAAAAAAAGGCACCTGCGACGAACTTGCCGAGAACTCTGCCCAGCGGATCGTGGCAAAGCAGGCTGAAATAGATAAAATTCAGTCGGATATTGATGCTGATGTCGTACGTCGGGAAAGCGTAACAAAAGGGTTGCCTGCCGGTCTTGTAAAAAAGTTTACGATTCTCCGTGAGCAGCGTCGTGGTCAGGCTATTGCCATTGCTCGCGATGGCTATTGCATGGGGTGCAATATGCACCTGCCGCCGCAATTGTATAACAATCTTTACAAGTATGAGGAGCTGTTGACATGTCCTCATTGTCAGCGAATTCTGATCCTCAAATTGCAAAATCAGTAATACGGTTTGGTTGAAGTAGTCCAGATGGCCGCTGCCGGCTTGTCCGGTGGAGGAAAGTCCGGGCTCCATAGGGCGTGACGCTGGATAACGTCCAGCGGGGGTGACCCCAGGGAAAAGTGCCACAGAGAGAAGTCCGCCTGC
>JAYTVV010000247.1:0-3797 GCA_043743795.1 Geobacteraceae bacterium | reverse complement strand
CTTGCTTGAATTCGTCGGTGTAACGCTTGTCGCTCATGGTGACCTCCTGATGTCATCTTTTATAACTCAGGAGTGTCTAGGAAACTAGGGGCGATTCAATCCGAAGGATATCGTGCAACATTTCCCTTCATCCGAAATCAAGAGATGCCTACATACGTCTTCATGTGAACAAGTGAACGCAATACAGCGAATAGCAGACAATAAATCATGTGAGCATCGGTACGGTTATTCAGTTTTCTTTTTGACTCAGAATGTGGTACACAATTTGATGCACAGGACAAAATTTCTTCATCGTAACAGGTATTGATTATTCAGTAAATTTGGTTTTGGGGTTACGCCCCTCTGGTTCCTCCAATTCAATAACAACCCGATAAAAAATTGGTTTGTTATAATTTTAAAGGTTTTCCCACAATTGATTCAAATGGGAAAACCTTTTTTATTTTAAATAGCAATAAGCCAGAAATCATTATCAGCGTTCTCTCTAATATTTTTAGTTACGAAAGTATTTAATCATATCTGTGTATCCTAAATCGGTTTGAGTGCCAATTGTTGTCAGGTTGTGTGACGTAGTTATGTACGATAATAAAAATATGTATTTACTGGTAAGATGTAACTTATTATGAAATAAAGCAAATGATTTGAAATGTATTATGGCAAGAAAAATGCATGATATTTATACCATTAAAGTTTACATTCACCTAAAAAGATCAACTTATAGGATGCGATCATGGTTGGCAAAATAAATGCTAATAAATATTTTGCAACTGAATGTTCTGTATTGTTTTTTAAACTGTCAATTTGTAGACAAAAGTTAACGGTACTTGGTCGTTCTGGTTTTACTCTGGTTGAGCTTATTGTCGTTGTGGCTATTTTAGGGATATTGGCAACAATGTCTATTCCTACTTATAGTGGATATATGAAATCAATAAAAAATAAAACGTGTGTTACTGATCTTCGTACTATTGAAAAGGCAATTACAGGATATATTCTTGATAAAAATACTCTCCCCTCATCTGCGACAGCTTTGAGTGATATTGGATTGGGAAGTTTATTTGATCCGTGGAAACGTCCATATGTGTACAAAAATCTTAGCGATGTTGGTGCGCTACCGCTTAAGGATACTCCTGTGAGCTTTATGAATAAAGATTATGATCTATATTCAATGGGAGAAAATGGAGCAAGTATTCCGGCATTCGGTGGACCGGCTAATGCGGATGATGTTGTTCGGTCAAATGATGGTGGTTTTGTTGGCGAGAGATCTGAACTGTGAACATGAACGATAACCCAAAACTAAATATTGAACTGCCAGAAGTTGACGATAACTTTACACATGGTGAAGTCTCTGAATTCAATTTTGAGCAGCCTCGGTCAAATATATTCACTGCGTTGGGCGAAGATATTGCCGAACAGCCGGAACAAAGCAAGATAATGGATTGCGTCTGTCCAAAATGTGCTGAAAAAACAGAAATTAATCTGGTATTGATGCCTGAAAATGGATTTGTAACCAGCTGCTCTTCCTGCAATAAAAAAATCCATATCGTAAGAGAGTCATGCGCTGGCAGGGCTAAACGAAAATCATATGAAATTAATTGTGCCAACTGTGGTAAACAACTTGACCAGCATGCACACTGCCATTCATGTGGAATTATTTTTCCGGATTATTTTATCACGGTTAACCCCGAAGACGCACGCCGTCAAGCCAGAAAGGCATTCTTTTGTGATAAGTGGTCTGCCATCAAAGATTTTAAATTTTCATTCAAACCTCATTTCGAGGTTAACTCGCATGATATTGCAATCAATTATACTCCTGCGGGTAGACTTGGCAGGGCTGTGGTTTATCATGATACATCAAGCTTGTTCTCCCGCAAGCTTTTAGTTTTCGCCACAAGTATCATAGTTGGTATTGCTCTGATTGTTTCTGGTGTACTTGTTTATAAATCCCATCAGTCTAGGCAGGCCTACGCTAAAGATTATTTTAAAACACTCAATTTAATCAAAACAGGAGTCGATACAAATCTTAAAATATGCAACAAAATGAAGGCTGAGTGGGAGTTGGCATCAGCATCCGGGCGGAATTTTTCTCCTGTAATTAGCAATATTGATGATACAGATTTAATTATGTTGCGTAGTGAAGTTGACAAACGCATAGAGAAGGTAAGTGAATCTCCTGAAAAGTTTGCACGGGCAAACGAAAAACTATTTGCTATTCATAAAATCTATTTAGATACTGAAGCGTTAATACTAATGAAGCCCAACTCTATTTTGGAATTTGGTAGTTCTGTAAGTAATCTTAACAATAGAATGATACAAGTATCTCAAGATCTCAAGTCAAACCTTCCTGATGCGTTGAAGTTAGAGTTGGTTAATGCTAAGTTGAAATACAGGGGAATGAAGGATTTTTAGGTTTAATCTTCGGATAGTCAGATTGCAGTTTTTTACATTTGAATAGATACATCGATTGAAAAGTGATCTTTCGATAGATCCCTTCACCCAACTTCCGCAAATTCCCTGACACGAAATTCTGCACCCAGCGACTCCGCCAGGCTGCGACAGGCGTCGATATCAATCCCCGGGACCGTCACCGCACTGGCCACGACCTGCGGGATGTGTTGTTGTGCCTCGCGAATGAAGGTGCAAACAGCCTCAAAACCGGCTTCACCGAACGGGGTGTTGCAGATTTGTCCATAGGTTGTTGCATCGGGTGCATTTAGGCTGATTGATATGCTGTCCACCAGTCCGGCCAGCCCCGGGAGGATGTTGCGGCTATGCACCAGGTTTGCCTGGCCATCGGTATTGATACGGACGGTGTAGCCGCGCCGCTTCAACTCGGATGCCACCTGCTTGACTAGTTCAAGCCTGATCAGCGGTTCACCGTAACCACAAAAAACCACCTCTTCAATCCCCACCGGCTGACCTGCGGCAGCCATGACGTCTTCGTATGATGGTTCACCGTCTAGCAGCAGATTGTGACCCTTGACCGTAAAATCGTCAAACTTTGCACAGAAACTGCAGCGGTTTGAACATCGATTGGTAATATTGAGATACAGTGCGTTTCGTATTCTGTAGGCAATCTTTGTAGATTGATCCCACAGGCGGATGCCAAAAAGATCGCACACATTCTTGGTCGTTATCCGGGCCACATCTTCCAGGCTGAGCCCCTTGACCTGGGCGACCCGCTCAGCGGTCAGTTGTACATAGGCTGGCTCATTACGTTTGCCGCGATGTGGGACCGGGGAGAGGTAGGGACAATCGGTTTCAACCAGCATGCGATCAATACTGGTGGTCCGTACCACCTCTCGCAGCGTCTCGTTGGTTGGGTAGGTGATGGTTCCCGGGATGGAAATGTAGAAACCCATCGCCAGGGCTTCGGCCGCCATGGCGGTATCACCTGAAAAGCAGTGCAGCACACCGTGATGCACTGCTTCTTCCCGCAGGCAGGTCAGTACCTGTTGGTGGGCGTCACGGTCATGAATGATGACGGGTTTCTCCAGCTCAACGGCCATGCGCAGAAATGCTCTGAAAACCCTATCCTGGTCAGCGCGGGGAGACCGGTCGCGGTAGAAGTCCAGACCGATCTCCCCGATAGCTACTACCTTAGAGCTCGTAAGCGCCAAGGTGTGGATTACGTCATAGCAGGTATCGGTGACGCGTCCGGCATCGTGGGGGTGTATACCGACAGCAGCGTAGAGTTGGGGATATTTTTCAGCCAGTTCGACGGATTCCCGGCTGGATTCAATATCGGTGCCGACCACCAGCATGGCTGCTACACCGGCATCAGCGGCACGCTGCAGCATCTC
>JAYTVV010000246.1:0-2497 GCA_043743795.1 Geobacteraceae bacterium | reverse complement strand
CGGAGCATCGCTCCTTGAGGGCATTGATCCAGGCGGATGCCGTCGATGATGCGGCTATTCGTGCCCAATCCGCCAAAGTGGCGGCCGTCGAGGCCGACCTGGCCGTGCAGAGAGCGCATGTCGGTCAGCAGGTTCGGGCCATCCTAACTCCGGAGCAGGTGCAGAAATTCAAGGAACTTCAAGCCGCTCGTGACGGTAGGATAGATGATAGCCGTGGTCGGCGCCCCAGACAGCCACAGCAGTATAAGTAGCGGCCTCCGTGGCTGATCTTCCGGAAAACGAACCCTCCGATGAAAGCCTTGTCAAAGCCGCATGTGGCGGTGATGACGAGGCTTTCGCCCGCTTGGTCGTCAGGCATAAGCGCCGGGTTTTCGGGCTAGCCGCCCGTTTTACCCGCGGCGGGTATGAGCTGGATGACATCTGTCAGGATGTGTTCATCAAGGCCCATCAGAACTTGGCTGCTTTCCGGAATGATGCCCCTTTTGAGCATTGGTTGATCAGGATCGCCGTGCGGGTCTGCCACGATGCACTTCGCAGCAGGAAACGGGAGAAATATCACACCCACCTTGACGAATCTGCGCTGGAGTTGCGCGATCATGCTGGTGAGGCCCGTGATGAAGCCCGGCAGGCACGGGAGCTGCTTGCGGTCGCCCTGGCACGACTCAAGCCCGATGAGCGTTTGGTGGTCACGCTGCTGGAGCTCGAACAGCTGACCGTGCGCGAGACGGCTGCCGCCACCGGCTGGAGCGAGGCGAACGTCAAGGTCCGAGGGTATCGGGCACGGCAGGCTTTGAAGAGGGTTCTGGAGGAATACGATGAAAGATAGAATGGATGACCGGCTTGACCGGCTTTTCGCCGCCGCCCGGAATGCACCTGATGATGAGGCCGCTACGGATGAATATTTCGAGACCCGTGTTCTGGCCCGCATCAAAGAACAGCGTGAATCGGCAGATCCCTGGTATGCCGCAGCCTGGCGATTGCTTCCGGCGTTTGTCGCTGTTGCCGCCATGGTCACGATCTGCACGCTTACGTTCTATCCAGCGAAATCGGGTGACATATTTGCCACCATTACCAGTGGGCAGGATGAAACCGCCGGAATCAGTTTTCTGACAGGAGAGTGACATGAAATCCATCAAACCGATTGTTGGCCTGATTCTGGTCTTTATTCTGGGAGCGGCAAGCGGTTCGCTCGTCACCTACATGGTGTCGCAGTCACATCTGGAATCCATTATTTCTGGTGATCCCCGTGCCCGAGAGGACATGCTGCTTAAAAGGCTCACCCGACAGCTTGATCTGGATAGCCAGCAGCGTGAACAGGTTACGATCGTTATTCACGAAACCCACGAAGACATGCGGCAGATCCGTCAGAGAACACACCCCCAGATCGAAGCCCTGCTGACCGATAGTCAGTTACGAATCAGTTCTCTCCTGCGGCCGGAACAGCAGGAAAAATTCAGAAAAATCATCGCTGAGCGCAAGGCACACCGGCATAAACCCTGATCAATAGCGGGGTGTTGCGAAAAGAGCTGCTTGGTTGGCTACGGTTTAATAACGTGGACTTCTCTGCAGCTCTTTCCGTAATAAATGCCTTTGTCTGGTGTTGGTGTTGGTATATACTGGCGCCCCTTAAACAGCAGTAACTTATCAGACGGAGCACCGGATGACATTGGGAATGAAACGGGCAGCACAAACTGTCGTGATAGCAGGTTGCATAAGTTTCATCTTCGGGGCGGCGAGCTGTGCCAAAAAGGCTGAAAAGCCCAAGGGTCGCCCTCCGGCGCTGGTGGTGACCGCTGTCGCCTCGCAACAGGATGTGCCAGTGCAGCTCAAGGCCATCGGTACCATGGAGGCCTCGGAAAGTGTCACGATCAGGACCCAGATCAGTGGAGAAATTGTCAAGGTCGCCTTCCGCGAGGGTCAGGATGTGCAGAAGGGGGCACTTCTCTTTCAGCTGGACCCGCGCACGTACCAGGCGGCCATCCGCAAGGCCGAGGCTACATTAGCCCGTGACCGGGTCGTCCTGGCCAATGCCCACAAGGATTATGAGCGCTACTCGCAGTTGGTCAAGGACGGCATCGTCACCCAGGAACAGGCCGAAGGCTATCGCACCAGGGCGGAATCCGCCGTTGCCGATCTGGCCGCTGACCAGGCTGCACTTGATAGCGCGCGGGAGCAGCTGGCCTATTGTACGATCAGCGCTCCGATCAGCGGACGTCTGGGTGTCCTGTCAATCGATCGCGGAAACGTGGTCAAGGCCAACGATGCTACGCTCGTCACCATCAACAAGCTAACCCC
This sequence comes from Geobacteraceae bacterium, assembly GCA_043743795.1. Classification (GTDB taxonomy): domain Bacteria; phylum Desulfobacterota; class Desulfuromonadia; order Geobacterales; family Pseudopelobacteraceae; genus JACRCG01. The sequence continues at coordinate 202 of JAYTVV010000246.1, read as the reverse complement.
CATCCATGCCACATTCACTATTCCCGAACGGGAGTTGCCGGAGATCAAGCGACACCTGGCCGGAGGAAAGCTGGCCGTATCGGCCGAGATTCCCGGGAGCCCCGGTGTCAAGGAAAAAGGGGTCGTATCCTTTTTCGATAACACGGTTGATCCTGCCACCGGCACCATCCGTATCAAGGCCTCCTTTGACAATGCCAAAAAG
>JAYTVV010000245.1:0-2687 GCA_043743795.1 Geobacteraceae bacterium | reverse complement strand
TGAGGTCGCGAGTTCGAATCTCGTTTCCCGCTCCAAAGATTACAAGGACTTAGGCTTAACTGCTTAAGTCCTTTTTCTTTTCATGCACCCTCTGGCGTTACCTCTGACCTACAAGAGTTGTGTCATCATCATTCGTGACTATAGCGCGGCGAATTGTTTGATATTAGTTTGCGGAATATTTGATAGTAATATTATATAGTTATAAGTAGAGCACAAATCTAGTGAGTAAGCGCCTTGCAGCCCCTTAGATGTTTTGTCAGCCCAGATTTACTATCGCCATAAATGACGATTCAATGCTTCATAAACTCCCATTTTAATAAGTTTTACTGGTCTTTAAATTGGGCTTACATCTTCTTAAACAACCCTCCGGCCAACTTATCAAAGTCGAACCGCTGCTTATCCCAAATCTTGTTACCGGCCCGTTTGGGATTCTCTGTGTAGTACGTGTTTCTCTCCTCAAAGTGCTTTGCTATGGCCTCTTGCATATCATGAGGTGTGGCATAATCGCTATTGCAGATAACGGCCTTTTTCATTCCGCCAAATACAGCTTCAATAACGTTCAGGAACTGTGATTTAGAGGGCAAAGGGATGACTTCTATGTGTTGCCCTCTACCACCCCTGTTATGTTCGCTGATCCATGCCATGATGGTTTTTGAACTGTGTACCGTGATTGCATCCCATGTAATAAAGATGGTTGAACAATCGGCGTAGTTTTGCGCAATTGTTTCAAGCAGCGCAATCATCGATATAGAGCCTTTGTCAGGCGTGAATAACCATGTCATTTGGTTTGATACCGCCTCCAAGGCAGCAACGAACTGAATCTTGCCTCGGCTCTTCTGATACTCAGGAATTTCTGGTGTCTGGTCTTTCGGCATCAAAATCCTACCACCGTATTTTTTGACCTGGTATGGCCCGACTTCATCAATGAAAAAAAACCGTTCCCCTTCTTTCAGCTCCTGAAGCGTATCGAGGAGTTTTTCAACCTTTGCTTTGTACTCAGGGTCGGGGCTTGTTAAAACCTTCCTGGCTCGTCTCCATGTGTAGTCAGTGTTATGAATAACACCTTGGACTTTAGACACGGATATGGGACATCCGTACTCTTTTTGATATGCCTCTGCTATCGCTCCGTATGTCCAAGTTGTCCGATTAATTCCGTAAAGAGAGGGCATTTTGTGAATGATGTCAATCACCCTCGTTTGACGTTCAGCTTTTTCCTTTTCTCTGGCAGGTGCATGGACATGCACTTTAATTGACTCCAACCCTCTTTTTCTAAAATTACGTAGCCAGCGATAAATAGTATTTTCAGCGGCGTGTGTCGTTTCCATTGTTTCAAGAAGGGTACGACCTCCGTTGGCCATCAGGATCACCGTAGCCCTCTTTGTATGCCACTTATGTTTTCCAGCTTTAAAGCGCTGGAGAGCTTTAATTTCCTCATCAGTGAGTGGTGTATCTAAGTGCAATCGTCCACCGGCTCGCAATCCGATGAAATAATGTCTCAAGAGTGTTAAGGAGTTATTCTTTATTTCCGGCTGAATTAGATTGCAGCGTTGTATTATCTTCTGCAACGTTTCAAGGCATTTCAGCGGTTTTTTTGGATCTATGCTTATTGTGGCTATCAGCTTGTTGTGTTTACGGCGATATAATTGTTTCGATCCTTGCCCATATTTTGGCAAAAGCCCCTTAATACCAGTTTTCCTGTAAGATACAATCCATCTGTAAAAATTATGTATCGATATGCTGCGTAACTTGCTGTAGTCTTCAATTGCCTTGCTTCTTGAATATTTTCCGCAGTGCTGTTCGCGCTGACGAGGCAAGTATGAGTTTTCAAAATCCATTAACAGAAAGAAACGTTTCACAGCCCGTATTCTGTTGTAATCCGGCTCATCTTCTAGCCGTCTCAATTGGGATGCATATTTTGTCATCATGGTTTCCATGATAACCACCAATTCAAGTCAAGTTGGCTTGCTCATCAGTACCCGGCTGCCGATCCAGAGTAGACAAGGGCTATGCTCTGCCCCTGTTTCGCTTTTGATGGGTTACTATTGCATTATACGCCTTATGTTAAAGACTCTGAAAGTTTGCATTAAAATATGACTGTTTAGTAGGATCGTTGGGCACTTGTTCACCTGATAAATACAATTTGGGAATGACTTCCAAAGCATTTCTTCCCCAGCCCGGAACCGCATTAATAACCGTGCTGTGCATAGGGTCTTCTTTGAGTCTTCGGCGAACAGCGAAAATATCACGCACTGTTTTTGCAAGTTGCTCGGCCTGTTTATTGTAGGTTGCGGCCAAAGTCTTCAGCTCTTCAGTATCTTGGTTCAATACTGCGGAGGCATAGGCTTTATTCAGTTGTTCTCTTTCGGCGGTGAGTCTTGTAAGCTCATTATTAAGGCCGGTTGCAGCATCTTCAGCGAGTTCAAGTGATTCCTGTTTCTGCTTGAGTTTTGTGTTGATTTCGGTGATTTCCTTACCGACGGCAAGTGCGGCTTGCCGTTCCGTTCTCAATGAATCGTATTGTTGTTGTGTCTCTTCACGATCCGTAAGAGCCTGCTGCAATCTGGATTCTACGTTCTGTTGTGCATCGGTGTTATGCGTCAATTCTGCTTCAATTTTTTCAACGTTTGTCTTCATCTGGATCCCCTTTTAATTTGTATTGGCCTGTTTTCTTTGAGCGTCCGTAACAA
>JAYTVV010000244.1:0-3709 GCA_043743795.1 Geobacteraceae bacterium | reverse complement strand
TTTTGGTGTCGGAGTTGTCCATGACATAGCCGTCAATATCCAGTGGGATGTGACCTGTGGAAACAGGGGTAACAGGAGCTTTGCTCTTCTCGAGAAACTCAATGGAAGCCCATGACACAAAGGGAAGAAATCCAGCGGCGTGGCCATCCATCCTTTGGCGCAGTGTGCCCTCGGAAGGTACATGCCCAATACCAAGTGATTCACGAAAAAAGTCGTCATTTCGATATTGTTCCACTGCCGCAAAATCGCTCTTTGCCTGGGCGAGAATCGCACAGTAGCTCTTGAGGACATCGCCGTGGGAAATGACATCATCGTTTGGAAAAGCTTTTGATAAAGATGGAGCAAGAGAGGTGAAACGGTTCAGGGAAAGCCCTACAAGGGCAAGTCCGGAGTGGGATGTGTAGAACTCTTCTTCGGACTGCTCAATGATGAAATGCTTCATGGATTTCACCTGCCGGGTGAGTTTGTTGTAGGTAGCAAAATAGCACAATTATCAAAGAACATCAAATACTTGCAATACCATAAAATCAGATTACTGAACTCGTCGTCACTGATTCAGGGTTATGGCAAAGATGCCTCACAACACATTTTTGACATAACATTTCGTATCAAGTTAGCTCGATGAGTGGTTACATGGCGAACAAGTAACTCAAGATATTCTATTCGCTTATCAAAAGGCTTCCAAAGATAACAAAGAGCAATAGCCTCAAATTCTTCATAACTTTCTACCACATGTATTATTTCATTAAGTCCAGAAAGCTTAAATTCCTCATTGTGCGGAAACCTGCCAATTATTCTGCAAAAACATGCGACGCTCTCATAGAAGCGAGGACTGACAGGATTGTAACCACCTATGTAGCGTGATCCATCCATGCCAGCCGTAGAGACAAGACTGATGGTGCACGAGAGAGCATACTCATAAACGTTTCTCTTGAATCACTCTCACCTAATACGCCATATTTGCTGGAGTGGAAATACACCTTCTTATCTCTGACAAATGTACGGACATATTCAACATCAGGGTACTTCTTGGTAAAACGTTCCATGTAGGAATCTAAAACCGGATTTGTTCTGCCGAATTGGATTATATCTATGTCTTTAATCGGTACATCATACTGTACATATTTATCCGGGACTGGATATGGCAGATATCCAACATTAATGCACCCCAGTTTACGTAGGGCATGAAAAGCATCAAGACATGTAACAAAGACTAATCTATAGCCTTGAATATGACGGCAAAAATCCATAATTTCGTTACCCCAAACATCCATAACGATAGGAATAAGTTGTGGATTATTAGGGAATGATATAAATTCTTTTGCTAATAGTAGAAAAAAAGATCAAGGTCACTTTTGTTACATGACTCGTTATATTTAAAGCTGTTCTCATCACCATTTACAACTGGAACTTGCAAAACATCAGATAACACGTCTTCCCATTCATGAACCATTTGCCACGTTGGCATCCTGTTAAACCAGCGGTTCGTAATGATTGAGCGTAATTGATACACAGACAGGGAATCCTTTGCATGCTGTAATCTTCAATTCAGAAATGTAGCCTTCCATAGAGACTGAGTGCCACGACTTAATCCTCCGCTTATTACAAGCCACTCAGCGTCTCCCTCGCACCCTTATGCCAAGGTTCAATCTCCAACACCCGCCGATAAAAACTCTTCGCTTCTATAGGTCGCCCTACCGCCAAACAGATTTGTCCAAGGGACAGCAGTGTATCAACATCACGCGGTTGTTCGCGATGTAGCTCAATATAAATCTGGATAGCATCGTCTACCTTCCCAAGTTCCACAAAGTAAAGGTCTGCCAAGTTCTTGCGGAAGGTGGCGTTACGCGGTTGCAACGACACCGCCTGTTCATATGCCTTGCCCGCACCCTGTGCATCGCCAAGCTGATGCCGAACCACACCGAGGTCGTTGTGGCCAACGGCATAATCAGGGTACTGGTGTACGAGTTCCTCCAAGAGTGAATGGGCCTCTTGGTGACGATATTCAGCCATATATCGCACTGCTTCAGCGCGGAGGTCTTCAGCCATGCGGCGGACTTCAGAAACCGGCTGTTGCCGGGGCGGCTCTGTGACGGTAGCAAGTGCTTGACGGGCTTCACTGTTCCAAGGCTCTATTTCCAAAGCCCGACGGTAGAAACTTTTAGCCTCTGCCGGACGGTCTACCGCAGTGCTGATATGTCCGAGGTTGACGAGAACTTCAACATCACGTGGATTTTTTCGGTGAAGCTCGAGGTAAATACGGATGGCATCATCGACCCGTCCTGAAGCTGCAAAGTACAGATCGGCCAGATTGCGGGCGAAGACCGCATTACCCGTGTCCAGTGAGGTTGCTTTTTCATACTGTGTCTGGGCTGCGGCAACGTCACCCAGGTTGTAGCACACCACGCCCAGGTCGTTATGTACCACGGCATTGACGGGCTGCAGGTCGAGAAGGCTTTCAAGCGTCTGTCGCGCCTCGGCCAGGCGGCCGTTACCTGCAAACTCTTGGGCCTCACGGTAGATTTCATCAAATGATTTATGTGGTGGGGTGGCAACGGAGTAAGCGGGAGGTTGATTCCATGCCGGAGGTGCTGATGGTGCCGGCTGGCTTGAAGGAACGGCTGGACTGGATGGCTGCTGCTGTACTGGCGGCGCAGTTATTTCCAGGCCGGCAGGCGGGGGCTTCAATTCGCTGTTCCCCTCCATGGCGCTTCCCAGCCGTCCCAGAGCGATCAGTGCTTCCGTATCCCGCGGGTTGCGTTTGAGGATGTCCAGATAAATATCAACCGCATCGTCGAGCCAGCCCAGTTCCACGGCGTAAAAGTCGGCTAGATTCTTGCGGAAGGTTATGTTCTCGGGCTGCAGCCGTCCGGCCTTTTCGTGGTGCGCCAGTGCCAGCGTCGAGTTGCCGGCTCGCAGGTACAGGACACCCAGATCATTGTGACCCTGTGCAAAGGACGGATAGATCTGTAGGAACTGCTTGAGCAAGCGGACGCCTTCGGCTGGATCAAGGTTCTGTATCGAGGCAATCAGGCGGTTGTAATCACTATCGACGGCACCGGATGAGTCCTGACCGGCAAGGAGGTTGTCCATTGGTCTGCTCCTGATCTTCACATGGGGGTTAATTCCAATTCCAAATCAAAGCTTCTTCTTCGTTGGCTCGTCCTCAGCTCCTCAACATACTGGTGGGTATGCTTTCGTCGCCTCTATCCTCGCCGCCTTGAATCCATCTTTGATTTGAAATTGGTATAAGGAAGGAAATACTATAAGGATACAGGCAGAAAATGACAAGCGGAATGAATGGTTGCCCGGATAAGCCGTGCCTGACTCAATGCTGTTTGGTCGGAGCACTAAAAGGCTTTACCGGAATATCCGTCAATCTGGTCGCCGCTGGTATCCATGGCTCGTCCATCCGCATCCTTGCCGGTGAATTTAAACACCAGGTGGGACGGATCAATCGTGGCATCGCCATTGGCATTCTGCTGAACGGAAAACGTGACACTGGCCTGACCGGTGGTTGGATTGTAGGTCACGGAGAATGGCCGTTTTGGGATGGTGACTTCCTTCGAGGTAGCTGGCATGGAGTTATTGTAATACCCCCCCTCGGTGCTTTTGGCTCGAGAGATTTCCCAGTTGGCCGGGTTCATGACGGAGGTGATGTCCATTTCATTATTGAATGCAATGGCAACGGATACCTTTTTGCTGACAT
>JAYTVV010000243.1:0-39120 GCA_043743795.1 Geobacteraceae bacterium | reverse complement strand
GGCATCATGTTTTATGATGATCACCTTTTCATCGCACCTTCAACGGCTATTGCCGACCTGACAAATCGGATGCTGGAAAAGGAGATCAGCCGGGTAGTGGTAACGTCATCCATCAGTTTTGACGAGCTGGAATCATTTGTCAAACTCTTCTCCGCTAAAGGTATTCACTTTGACAGCATTACCCACCAGATGGCAGAGCTCGGAATCACCGGGCTCACCCTGGTTCGTCATGGAGACGAAAGCTTTGATCAGGACCACGATGAGCTTGAAGACGACTCCGAAGGTAACCACGTTGAAACGTACAACCGGGCTCTTTCTGCCATCAGAACGATCTGCCGGGATATTGAACGCGGGCGTATACCGAACAGCGCCCCGTTGATAAAAGTTGTTGATCAGATGGTCAGGGTCACGATGGAGGAGCCGTGGGCATTACTGGGTTTAACCATGATCAAGGATTATGACAACTATACCTTTAATCACTGCGTCAATGTCGGTGTCCTTTCAATGGCAATAGGAGCGTCACTCGGCCTTGACGCTGTTACCGTCAGGGATCTGGGAATTGCAGGACAGATGCATGACATCGGCAAGACAATGATTCCAAAGGACATTCTCAACAAGCCGGGTAAGCTTTCCAGCGCTGAATTTGACGAGATGAAGCGACACCCTGAGCTCGGATCGAAAATCATCCGTGAGATGGCAGGACTGGCTCCGCACATTTCCTCGGTAGTTCTGGGGCATCACCTGCACTATAACCGGAGCGGATATCCCGAATGGGCAAGCAAGCTCCCTTTTAATCAAATGGTTGATATTATTGCTATCGCTGATACGTACGATGCCATCACCACGCTGCGCGTCTACCAGCACCCGGTCAACCCGAAGACGGCCTTGAACGAAATGCAAAAACTGACTAATACGATTCTGGATGGTGATATTGTTGAACGGTTTGTAGAAATGATGGGCAGCTATCCGGTGGGTACCCTCGTTCGTCTTGACACCAATGAAGTTGCGATCGTCTATCGACCGAACCCATTGGATGAAAAAGCTCCGCTCGTGCGCATCCTGATCGATGGCGACGGCAAGAGGTTACGCGCACCGCGCGAGCAGGCGCTGATCGGCTCTGACGGTTCGCTTTACGCCGAAATAGTTGCTGTCGTTGATCCGCTCTTAAAAAGCATTGATATCGGGCGGTTGATTTCGAGCGGAAACTACTGAAGAGGGATTATACTGAGCGCTGTAGCCGCAGCCTGCCGGGTTGAGGCATGGGGTGATGTCAGGAGCGACTGAATGTGCCCCAATGAGAAAAAATCTTTCATACCTGCCAGGGTCAATGCCGCTTCAGCTTCCAGCACACCGTCACTTGCGCTCAGAAAAGGGCGCAGTTTATTAACGATGTCCAAAGTAACCGGAAAATTTGATAATGCGGCAATAGTCCTGCCCTGCACCGTCGGACTTTCATCATCAAGAAGCTCTACCAGTGTAGGCAGAGCCGCAGGCAATGCCAATTTTCCCAGCACCGCCGCCGCCGCTGAACGGATATCAACTTCGGGCCGCCGGGCACAATAGACAAGCGGCGGAAGCACTTTCTCCCCACCAACCTCACCCAGGGCATAGATGGCGCCGATTCGGGCTCCCATGTTTCCGGATTTAAGTGTCGCAAGAATTTCATCAACACTACTGGCTGCTTCCAGCATTTCAATGGCCTCGGCTGCTGCGATCCTGACTCCTGGAACGGGATCTTTCAACAATGGCCGTAGAGAGTCTATGCGTGAACGAACCTTTTCTTTCATGCCTACCTATGTAGCAGAAACAGGCCGTCGAAACAATTGCAAAGTTATTATTTGCGACTTGTGTCCAAGAGATCAGTTCTGATATATTGGCCCATTGATTGAAAAATTGAACAGATAGCATGTAGCCGCCTCAAAGCTGCGGATCGCTGCACGCAACAAAAAGGAGCTTACACATTATGCTGGGACCAATAGAAATTAAATCAGGAATTTACTGGATAGGGTCAGAGGATCCCGATCTGCGAGTATTTGACGATCTTTTCCCGACTGAACATGGCACCAGTTACAATGCCTACCTGGTTAAAGGAAACAACAAAATCGCTCTTATTGACACCGTTGAAGAAAAATTTGTTGACGAATACATGGACAAAGTCAGGTCGCTGGTTGACCCGAAGACGATTGATTATATTATTGTCAACCATACGGAGCACGATCATTCAGGTTCACTGTCGTACCTGCTGGAACAGGCACCACAGGCAATGGTCTACTGTACAACCGCAGCCAAAAACTTCCTTGGCAATATCCAGCTCAAACCGATCACCTGCCAAACTGTTAAAGACGGTGAAACCCTTGACCTGGGTGGACGTACGCTGCGCTTTATTACCGCACCCTTTCTCCACTGGCCTGACACAATGTTCACGCGACTGGAGGAAGAAAACATCCTCTTTTCCTGTGATGCCTTTGCTGCCCACTACTGGCAGACCGGCCATATTTTCAATGATGAAGTGGATGATTTCACCTCGGCGCGCCATTTTTATTTTGACTGTATTTTCCGCCCCTTCAAGGACAAGGTACTATCAGCTGTGGAAAAGATTCGCCACGACGTCATCGACATGATCTGTCCCAGCCACGGACCGATTATCCGACGTGACCCCTGGAAAGTTATCTGTCAATTTGAAGACTGGAGCAAACCAACCTCGCAAAACAAAAAGATTGTGCTCCTGTTTCTTTCGCCCCACGGCAGCACTGAAAAAATGGCACATGCCGTGGCACATGGCGCATCACAAAGCGGGATAGAAGTTGCCAGTTATCATATTAACAGCCTGAATGCCAGCGAACTGCGTAACCTGATGGAAGAGGCGGATGCCCTGCTGTTTGGTATCCCGACGTTTAATCGGGACATCGCAAAACCGATGTGGGAAGTGCTTGCTTACCTCAGCACCGTAAAACTGAAAACCAATCTGGCGGGAATCTTCGGCAGTTACGGCTGGAGCGGTGAAGCATGCAAAATGGCGGAAGATCGCCTCAAAAGTCTTGGCTTCAAGCTGGTGGGTGACTCCGTGCGCACAACGTTTTCGCCAAAACCGGAAGTACTTGAGCAGTGTGAAGCACTCGGACGGGCGACAGCCGAAGCGGTTGCATCCAGTTAACTTTGTTGGTGATTTAATCATAACCAGACAGAAAAGGCGGGCACGAAGCTCGCCTTTTCCGTATGTATTGTAACGATCCGTTTATTACACATGCTGAGAGGCCACATACTGTCGTGAAAAAAAATACCACCGCAAATGAGGCAGTCCATACAGACGGGGTAATCAATCCCAAACTGGTGTTCAGTGATGATGCACTAGTGGTTGATTATTTGAACTCTCTGCTGGCATCAGCACCCTCAATGAGCCTGGATTCAGGTGAAATTCACTTCGTGCACCTGGCAATAGGCACCGATTGGGAATCGCCCGGCACAGCCAACTCCGCTGTCGACACCCCAATGGTTTTCGACAGCAAACTTCTCAACATTGACGCAGAAGAACTTAGGAAAGAAAATGAACACTTCAAATTCAGAACTGAACTTGCTGAAATTGATTCTCAGGTGCTCAGGGGGGAAAACGACAACCTCAAAGTGGAAATTGCGCGGCTTACGATACAACTGACTGAAATGAAAAAATCTCTTGATGCAATGGCGGATCAGAACAGCACTCTTCAATTGTGGATAGATCAACACTTGAACCAGCTTACGACACTATCAGCAGGCATGACGGAGTCATCGCCGCACTCACCCGAGCAATCTGAACGTACTGTGGATGACATAGCTGATGCTACACGAGAGTTGGTTTCTGAACCTGCTGTCCCGCTTGATTCAACTGATGCAGTGACTGATCAGAGTGTTGAACCGGAGCTCGCACCAGAGATCCAACAGGACAGTGTACCTTCTGACACTATCCAGGATTTTTCACCGCTCCCGGAAATTGTTGTTCAGGATGTCTCTTCAGATAAAAAAACCGGTCATACTATTGATCCGGATACTGCCATTATTTCGCAATCGCACGTTGAAGTAGACAGAACAAGCCAAGGCACTGGCCATAATGTGGTCGTTTTTTCAAATACACGTGTTGCGGCGGGTACATCGGTTCAGAGTGTCAGGCCTGTTTCCAAGGTCATTAAACAGCACCAGACCGTGAAGCACTACAGCCATCAGGAATCGGATCAGGCGTTAAAAAATCACTCACGGGATCATGTACAGCAGGCTGATATTCATGCGTTGGCAGAGAAAAAGCCGGATGTGGTTCAGCAGCATGATGATGTGACTGAACAGAAGCAGATGGATGAACCTTTTTCAAAATTGGATACACTGCACCTTGATGACGTAGAAGATATCAAGCTGGAGCCGGTACCGGATCCGAAAGTGGTCGTACGGAAAAATGTAAAAAATTATGAGGATCTTCAGAAAGAGGCAGATCCCGCACATACTACGATAGCGGGGCATACCGTCGTGTTATAGCACTTCTTTCCGCGGCAGGATAACATGCGGCAATTCACCCGTTATATTCACTGTGATACATCATCACCAACTGAGCCCGGTTTTCAAGACAGAGCGGGCATAACTCACCGGCGTCCTTCCAGATCTCACCTGCCAGCCACTCGCCTGCTTCTGCATAGAGGGAGCGTGCGGCTGTCTCATCGAATTCCCTTCCACACAGAGAACAACTCTTCATAGCTGACTCGCTGCCTCGGCGCGCGCCCGGTCGTGCTCACGCCGCAACATCTTCAGATCGCTCGTACCAATAATACTCCATGGCAGGACCTCGTTTTCGGCAATCGTACGTTGCACGTATTCGTCTGTGTCTATGCCACACGATTTGGCTGCCTTTTTAAGATTTGCCCCCTCGGCCATCTCAACCAGAAGCGCCGACAAACGCCGATCGCCGCGCGAAAGCAGTGCCTGCAGATAAGATTCCCGCAGACTTTCGACCTTCAGTTTAACATTGGGCAATCGCCGCAAACGGCTTTCCAACAGCTTGACCTTCTTCTCCAGCGAGGAAAGCGGCTCCATGCCGCACCATTGAAACGGAGTGAACGCCTTGGGAATAAAGGGGTTTACCGATACCGTAATTTCTCCCAGACGCTTGTTCGCTCGCCCCCGCTCAATTACCCTTTCTCGGATAGTTTCAATCAACCTGACCATCTCTTCAAGGTCGGCATCTGTCTCGCCGGGCAGACCAATGATGAAGTACAACTTCAGATTAAGGATATCACGGCTAATCAACATCTCGCAGGCATCCAGAATCTGAGTTTCGGTCAGATTCTTACGGATCACATCCCGCATCTTCTGCGAACCGCCTTCAGGAGCCAGTGAGATTGTTTTATGCCCGCTGGCAATCAGGGCGTCAAGCATGTCAGCATCAATTCTGTCAATACGTAAAGATGAAACCGAAACGTTGGCACCTTTCTCAACGATATACCGGGAGAGTCGACCGATTTCAGCATAATCAGATACAGCTGCCCCCACCAACCCCACTTTACCACGATGGACAAGCCCTTGATCTATGCGGGCAACAATGTGATCAAATGGCTGCTGTCGAAATGAACCATAGATAAAGCCCGAACTACAGAAACGGCACCCCCGAGGGCAGCCACGGCTGACCTCTACAAGAAACATATCTCCGAATTCAGTATGCTCGGTCAGAATCTGTGAGGCAGATGGCTCATGCTGATCCAAACATACCGGTACGCGCGTAACTGGCAGCGGTGCGTCCGCATCGACATCGTAACCGGTCAGTCTGCCTGAATGATAATGGGGATGGTAAAAACGTGGCACGTAGACGCCGGGGATTGCAGTGAATGCTTTCAATAAGCCGTACCTGCCGCTGTCAACGGGGGTGAGCAGCGTTGCTATCATAGCGGGAATGACATCTTCGCCTTCACCGACACAGATGGCGTCAATAAAATCAGCAACCGGCTCCGGATTGATAAAAAAGGCGGCACCACCAGCGATGATCAGAGGATCGGATTGGCCGCGAGCATGTGAATACAGTGGAATGCGTGCCAAATTGAGAATCAAGGGGATATTCAGATAGTCGGGCTCAAAGGAGGTGGAAAATGCAACGACATCAAAATCCGCCAAAGGAGTTGAAGATTCCAGGGAGAGCAGCGGTGTTCCGCAGCGACGGTATTCTTCCAACTCTTCACGCTCGGGGAGGAAGCCGCGTTCGCAGCGAATATCAGCTGAACCAGCCAGAAGCGAATAGACCGTCTGAAAGCCGAGACTACTCATGCCGGTCTTGTAGCGACTTGGTGAGACAAGGCAGATTTTAAGCTGCCCACCCCGCCCATACGGGTGCAGATACGTCTCGGCCTGGAGCAGGGCCCTGTGTCTATTCTTGAAATATGTGCTCATAAGGGTCGAACCGGCAGTTCAGCTCTTAAAGGTGTCAAAGGGCTGTTACTTTTATTCTTTTGAGGCATGCGGCGCTTCAATTGAAATCTGTTTTTTCTGTGAAGCGATCTGTACCGGGTTGCTATCCGGGAGCTTCATTTTTTTTGTAAAGGAGCTCGGCGCTCCCTTGTAAAAAAGGCGCGCTTCAAGTGCCACTTTACCGGAGAAACCAGCTGGAAGCTTGAGATAATATCCTTCTTTGCGGATTTCCTCTGCATTCAGTCTATTATCAAATGCGCTTTTCACAGCATCGTATTGAGAGAGCGACTGACGTCCGGCAGCGTTTACCAGAACGGTTCGGTACAATCGTGACCCGACAGGCACATCACCCTGAAGAATGGAGGCATCATCCGGCGAAGCCCCGGCAACAGAATAATCGATACGCTTCCGGGACGATGGCGACTGAAACATGACCGGAATCTTTGTTCCATCCACTGAAGTCGCCGTCACAACAAGCCACATAAAGCGAAGATCAGAACTGCCGCTCGGCATTTTGTGGCCTGAGCGCTCATTGTTGATGAGGAGTGTAAACGGATACCGCCCCTCGGCATCACCAGATCGCGTTCCAATCTTAAAATCGAGCTGTAGGGCTCCCTCTAATTGGCTCACGCTGTGAGCACCCGGGAAGGAATGACTATACAGCTTATCATGCTCTTTCTGCTTCTTGGCAGCGGAGCCAATATTCATGTAGGCTGCCTGCCCACGTTCAAACTCGGCACGGCCGTCATTCAGAAATCCATCCTTGTTCATATGACACTCTTGGCAGGAAAAACCGCGACGGCCAAAACTGCTTTCACGCCATTCGTAATAGGTGGATTTCACTTCTACGCCGTTATGGTTAGTAGCATTGTGACACCGACCGCAAAACTCTCCGAGTTGAACAAAACCGGAATATTCAGAATGATGCGACGAGAAACCACTTGTTTGAAACGGACCTTGTTTCTTTCCGGAAGAGACTTGTTGGTAATCACCGTTTTCAGCATAGCCGGCCAGAGTATGACAAAAGTCACAGGTAACCCCTGTTTCAAAGCGGGCGGCTTGAGCTGGAGTGCTCACAAGTCCGGTGTAATTCATAAAAACGGTCGGGGCGTGGCATGCAATGCACGTACGCGCTTCGGCGATAACGGCAGGGTCTCGTTGTGCTCTTGGTACAATATCGTTAAAATACTGAGCATTAAAAAGCGGATTTGAGAACGCTTTCGCATGCATTGAGTCTTCGTACTGTTGGAATTGGTCTGCATGGCACCCTTTACACATAGTTGAGGGTTCATAGGGGTAGAGCAGCCTGCTTACGGCAGGTTCTCCATCGGAAACAATGGCACCATCCTGAACCAGGCCTGACGTACAAGCCGCAAGTAAAACAGTCATAATAATAAAAATAATTTTCATTGGATTATCCTCCACTTTTACGGCGCGCCACTATACCACACCTGCAAGGGTATTCAAGAAGTTCATAAAAAAACGCCGCTTGAGGCGACGTTTTTTATGATGGAGCAACTCAAACAATATTTTCGGGCAGATGCGGCTACAACCACTGTCACATCAGGGTGAAGTAATAACAATATTCAAACTTGCGTCGGTTTCCTCTATCCGGTAGGGGATAGGAATAATACGCCCTTGCGCCGCTTCAAGAGTAATTTTCAAAAAGGCGGGATTGTTTTCAAAAAGAGCTTCTTTTATACCTAGTTTATTAATTACAATTTTTTCTCCCAAGCGACTCTCGGCATTTTTAAGCTCGACAACCAAACGGGATGGGCTTGCAAGAGTTATGACGGTATAATCTTTTATGCGCGTTTTAGCATGAATTTCAATCATCACACTGTCTGACTTCAAATCAGTTATCAAAACCTTATCTGCTGACGACTCCGAGGCGTCCATTGTCGGAATGGTTTTTTTCACTCCAGGAGCGGTAACAGGCACTTCAACAGGCTGAGATACCTGCTCTTTGCTTAATTTCCCCTGCTCGGCAGAGCCACTTTCTTCAAGTGACACGGCACGTGCCGGAGATACAGAGCAGAGTAAAACGGTAAGAAGCAGCATCAATATTTTATTTGTCATTTTTTCCTCTCTTGAGAGCTCTGACTTGTACGTGAGATTCTAAATCAGTACTGATTGCTACAACCCCTGATGCAGACGATTAGGATCTTTCAGCAGCTGGGTATATGGAGTATTTTTCTGCATTTCCTCCATATAGAAATCTTTCAGAAGCCGGTGTACCTGGTGATCAGGCTTTCTCTGCATTTCTTCCCGCAACTGTTGGAATGAGGCTACAAATGGTGATTCACCACTATTTTTTGTTGTTTTGTTTGCCGTTTTATCAGCGACATTATCACCTGTAGGGGCAAAAACCTGATCAATTGAGTTGATATAATCACGAATCAGTATCGTAACCGGATCCTCCTGTTTCTGAGCATCAAGCCATTTCTTTATTGCAGGAGACTGCTTCGCTCGACCCGCCAGAGGCAGGAAATACTCAAGAAACAGATTATAACGGCCATCCTGCCTAAGGGCAGCTGAAGTCTGATACGCTTCACGAGGGGCCATGGGAAAGAGCTCCGTTGCCTGCAGGCGGTGGAGCAGCCAATGGTTATACGCATTATCATCCATACTGTACATGTTAACCTTGTGATATGCATACGCAAGCTTCTCTGCCGCCTCAGCCGCACCGAAGTACGCGGAGTCAGGAACGATATCCTTGAATCCTCTGCTATTCTGGGTAGCCAAAAAGTTGAGGTAGGAATCCAGGACTACTTGCAGCGGCTCGGCAAGGGTTTTCATAGCCTGAGACTGCGTTGCACTGGGACTGTTGAGCCGCGCAAGATGATAGTCGCCGGTCCAGAGGGATAACTCCATAATTGCCCGCCAGAGCTCGTGTGTTGCCAGCATATACAGTTTGCGGTTGGCGTAGCCGGCCTTCTCCCATCCGGCCCCGGAATGAACCCCAATATCATTAAAGACTGTCATGCCCTTCAAGAGCGTCGCAAAATCCTTCTCGTTCGGTAATGCAGCAAAAAACTTGTATTCCGGAGCTTTTTCATTTTCAGGGAGTCGTTGAATCGCAAAACTTGTAATATCAAGAAGATCAACCGTAGCAGCAGCATACCCGCTGCTCCTGAGCGACTCAGCCCAGTTGAATGCAAGTTCGTTGTATACCAGTACCTGTTCAAATGCTTTTCGCGCAGCGACAGACATCCCTTCAGAATCAAGTTTTGCGCGGGTTATCTGCTGCAGCCGCTTCGATTCCATGACTGCTACGGTAAAGTTAAGTCTATATCGATCTGAATCGGGTGCCGTGAGACCTTCCGCGATTCGTTTGACCAACGTGGTGAAATATTTTCCCTCTCCATCCTTATCTCCCAGATCCCGCTCTATCAGCATCAGAAACAGAGGACCCAGTGCATTGAGGTTTTCCATTTTTTTATTAATTATAGCCCTGTTGACCACCAGGTTGACCAGGTTGCGATAATAGTAGGTGGCGACTGAGCTGCCTATCCTGTCAGACGCTTTTCGTCCGATCTCACTCTGTTCATAATACAGGGCGGCATGGTTCCAGATATTGAACACCTGGGTAACAAACTTTTCTGAAGCATTTTTTGAATCATTGTCTTCCAATGCCTGCAGTGCCTTGACATAACTGATCCAATAGGCTATTTCCGGCATTGCAGACTTATCTTTCAGTTTCTCAAGGAGTTGGCTGGCACTATTGAGACTCTCTTTGTTATCACTTTGGAGGTAGTCGATTGTCTGGGCAATTGCCAGGCGTAAATAATCCCGATCCCGAATAACCGATGGCTGCCCCTCTTTTCCGGCCGAGACACCGCCGTCCGGAGGACTTATCAGCTTAACGCCCGACGCAGTGCGGTAAGACGTCAGAGATTCACCGATTTCCGCATCACGTTTCTCGCGCCAATCTTTTATTTCCGCCTTATCCCAATAGGTGAGCTCATATGCAACATCCAAATACGGATTCCAGCTTTTTATCGAGGATGGAGCGGGCGACGGAGAAGGGACACTACTCTGCGGCTTACTGGCCTTCGACACTGGTGCAGTAGCGGGTTTGCCCTGTTTCAGGTCCGCTGCCCAGACTGTAGTAGCGCCTGCCTGCAGACAAAACGCAAGGATGAACGCGCCAATCAGCGCGTTAGTGTGTTTTAAGACATTTGAATGCATTTTCAAGTTCCTCGCATCGATTAGATGGTTTTCGTCCGGGAGAAGGGAACATTATAAGATTAAAAGAAGATATCCGCTGTGTTCCCTTGAAATGAAACTCACCCTTTTCATCACTGCAACTCTGACGTGAGCCGACAACACGCAATATTGCTTTAATATTTTCTTCCTGCAGTTGAGTGCTCGAACAAATCTCCAGACTTTGAAGCGAAATGCCACGCGGCATTCCGATAGTTGTCTGTGCCGCCGAATTCCCCTCGCTGCCGCCCACAAACTTCGATCTCTCCTTGGTAGCAACTCTACGCGGCGCGGCATCTTCTACAGCCGGTGCAGAACGTTCGCTCCTCACGGCAGGCCGCTGTGGTGCAGACACCTCCGCAGCAGTAAAGGCTGCAGACGGCGCACGACGTGCAACAGCTGCCCGGTCTTTAGCAGCAGGTGTATCCATGACTGCCGATCCCCGGGCACGTGATATGGTCGTTTTTTCCGCACCGGGAAGATCTGCAGTTGGTGCGCGACGCGCAACGGCAGCACGGTCTTTGGCAACCGGCATATCCATGGCTGTTGTGCCTCGTGATCGTGCTATCGCCGTTTTTTCCAACAAGATTTCACCAGGCGTCATCTCTCTTCTGAGGCGCGCTGTCGGAGCATTTGTCGTCTCAGCATCAACGCTTTTTCGCTCTCGCATAACGCGTGGCTGAGTCTCGGCAAAATCGGGAAGGTTTGCAGGGGACGAGCGGGAAATAGAAGGCTTCTGCACCTCCTCAAGCGGCGGTGCAGATGTTTGACGTTCCGGAGGCTTCCTGACTGCTTGTTCCTGCTGTGCATCAGGCAATGGTGGAGGCGGTTCGGAAAGCACCTGCTCAGGTGCAGGTTTTGGTTTAATAAACGTTTCCAATGGAGGTGGAGGCTTAACGGTCAAATTACTGATATCAATCTCAGTCTTCATCTCCTCAGCTTTCTTGGGCATTGCATAGCGACTGACCATTGCAAGTACGACAAACCAAATCCCCAGCAACGTCAGGCGTAACCAGGTGGGGGTCGGAGCAGACTCCTCATGGGAGCTGGTAACGACGATCCGGTTCAGCTGGGAACCGCCGTGACCATAGGTCATTCGCAGAAGGCGACTCACGGCTTGGCACCGACCTTCTTCGTGTGGACAACCGCTGTACCCGCATCACTCCAGTATTTTCCGACAAGTGCAGCTGCCTGCAGCAAATCACTGCTAAATGATTCCGGAAGCGGAACAACAACCGGGCGTTTCTCTTTTTTTCCTTCACTGACAAGAGTTTGCAGAGCGGTTGTAAGTTCTTCAAAACTCATAACTTCAGTACGCGAGAATTCTTTCCCTCCCGTAATGTGAACCAACCTGTATGGGGTTTCAGAATGCTTTTCAACAAGCAGCTGCCGATAGTCTGCGACAGACTTAAGTGGCTTTAGCTCAGAACTGTTTTCCACCAACGGAGCAGGCAGAAGCATTTCCGCAACCGGATTGTTGGAAGCGCTCATCTGCGCGAGCTGAGTGTAAACCAGCAAAAGCAAGAATGCGATATCCGTAAAGGAAAACAGCCATGTGTGTCGTGCAAGGGGTTTTGTACTCATGTGATTTGGCTCCCTGAGATCAGACTTTTACACTCAGGCCAAGATCGATACACTTCCTCGACTTCA
Organism: Geobacteraceae bacterium; assembly: GCA_043743795.1. Lineage (GTDB taxonomy): Bacteria > Desulfobacterota > Desulfuromonadia > Geobacterales > Pseudopelobacteraceae > JACRCG01. Next base: position 26,850 of record JAYTVV010000243.1, on the reverse strand, counting down.
ATTGCAGGAACATACAGATTGCCTCAAGAGTTACATAATACAGAAGAGCGAGGAATGTTGACCAGAGTTTGGTGCCGATAGCACCTTTCCCCAGTGCGTTACCGGGATCGCCGGAATAAAGAAAGATTACAATCATTCCTGCCACAGTTCCCCAAAGGCCGATCGGCGGCAACAGGTTCGCACACATGTAGATGGTATTAACGTATTTTCCGGCAAAACTGTTTTCAGCCACCTGACGGGTCGCATCCCGCAGGAACTCCTTGGGTGCCGCGGTTCCGCTCTTTTCCTCATTCTGAATCGTTGACCAGAGCATTTTGGCAACATTTTCGGACAAACCGTCGTCCGGACCCATTTCATGTTCCTTCACCGTGTCAAGATGACCGAGGTCAGCCCCTCGTGCATAGAGGAATGCGCGTATGGCGTAAGTGCATGCCAGAATGAAAATTGTTGTGGTTAAGGTCATGGATATTCGCAGTGACCATACGTTAAAGCTAGCAGGATTTATGGTGATCAGTCCAAAAAACTCCATCTTTAAGCTCCTATTGTTTTTTATCTACCGCAGCAGTTTTTGAAAGTTCTTTGTCCAGTTGCTGGATCATTTCCGGAATAGTCGTTATGATGCCGGAAACATCTACGATGAGACTTGAATGTGAGGCAAACCGCTTTTTCATTTCCGCGACCGTCGCTGCGGCCTCTCTGTTTTGATTCAGTATCATAAAGAGTCGAACCTTCAGGTACATTACTTCGGCAGACAGCACAATAGTGTCATGATTTGAATCTTCGGTACACAGTGCCAGAAGGTTGTCAACATGCTTTTTCAGTAAAACGTCTAAAGATCCTTGTAATTGCCCCAGAGCTTTCGTATTACCGGAATTCCTGAAATACTCCGCAAACTCAGGGAGTACACCAAGATCTTTTTTGGCCGCCTGAAGCCGTATATTGAGACGGGAATCATCTTCCTGGCGTGGTGGAGCTTCTACCACCGGAGCAGAAGTGGTATTAGTACCAGCAGTAGCAGTATTCGGACTCTCGGCATACGTAATTCCGACGGGGTGTAACGCTGCCAATACGGCAATAAGAACCGTACTTTTCAAAAGTGAAACGAACCGTTTTCCCATAGTTGAAACCCTCATTGTCTGTCGACATTTACCTTATTTTATCGAGGAGCATCTTTTATCCAATAACCAGATATTTATATGGCACTGCTTTCAAGGTAAACCCGGTAAGCAATCAGCTGGTTACACACTTCAACACACAAATCAATAGCAACAACTTTTCTTTCTATCATAAACAATTACAAATTGCGATACAGATTTGATCCATGTCTACGAGAGGAAAAAAGCGGAATCTGAAACAAAACCGCCTTTGAGGAATCAGAGGGACTCATTTCAATGCTTCGATTTTTGCAGTTGCCATTACTCATTCGGCGTATTTGCCGCTTCAATTAGAATCTGCTTTTTTTGCGACGCAACCAGTACCGCGTGAACGTCAGGAACCAGCAGACGCTTAGTAAAAGAGTTCGGCGCCCCCTTGTAATAGAGTCGAGCCTCGAGAGTGACCATCCCTGAAAAAGTAGCCGGAATCTTTAGATAATAGCCTTCTTTACGTACTTCCTCTGCCTTCAAACGATTATCGAAAGCATTATTTATTGCATCATACTGGTAGAGTGATTGGCGACCAACAGCGTTTAACAACACAGTCCGGTACAAACGAGATCCATCCGGAACATCGTCTTGAAGTACTTCGGCATCATCGGGAGACCCACCCGAAATCGAATAATCAACTACATTGGCGGCAGTTGAACGCTGAACATAGGCCGGAATACGTGTTCCATCCGTTGCTGTTGCCGTCACTACAAGCCACATAAAGCGAAGGTCGGAGCTACCGGTCGGCATTTTGTGCCCCGATCGCTCATTATTAACAAGAAGCGTAAACGGGAGCAGCCCTCTGAAGTCAGCTTTGCGGCTCAATATTTTAAATTCCAAATTAAGAGCATTGGTCAATTGGCTTTTGCTGTGAGCACCGGGAAAGGAGTGATTGTACAGCCGATCACGCTCTTGCAGTCTTTTGGCGACAGATCCAACATTCATATAGGCTGCCGCACCCTTCTCAAACTCGGCAGTATTACCCTTGCCCAGGAAACCGTCTTTATTCATATGACATTCCTGACAAGAAAAGCCGCGCCGACCATAGCTGCTCTCACGCCATTCTGAATAGGTTGACTTCACTGCAAGCCCAATGTGGTTGGTAGCATCATGACAGCGGCCACAGAATTCTCCGAGACCGATAAAACCGGAATACTCTGAATGAGATGAGTTACTTGAGACAAACGGCCCCTGTTTCTTCCCCGATGCAACTTGTTTATAATCACCATTTTCAGCATAACCGGCCAGGGTATGACAAAAATCACAAGTGACCCCGGTTTCAAAATTAGCAGCTTGAGCCGGGGAACTTACAAGCCCCGTGTAATTCATAAAAACAGTGGGAGCATGGCACGCGACACATCTGCGCGCTTCGGGGATTAAACTCCTGTCGCGCTGAGCCCTTGGAACAATATCGTTAAAATACTGGGCATTAAAAAGAGGGTTTGTAAACGCTTTCGAATGCATTGATTCTTCATACATGGCATGCTGATCAGCATGGCAACCTCCGCACTGGGAGGATACATTATACGGGTACAAGAGCCTGCTGACAGGTTGCTCAGAAGAACTATTCTGACGCAGATCTGACGCACAAGCGGCCAGCAAAGCACACAAAAACATATATATGTATTTCATTGAATGTCCTCCTTTGTCAGTATCTTGTTGAATATAGCTTTGCCTATCTAAAAACTCAAGTACTTCAAAAAAAAACACCGCGGAGCGGCGTTTTTTTTAATGCAATGAATACGTGAATTCTCAGGCTTTTGAGAGAGTGACGTACTGTGGGAACGCCGTTGATTCGGTCAATGTGTTAACGGCGGCGCTCCTAAAGTGCGAGGGTATAAACAGGGCACCACGCTGAAGTTGTTCTGATGGCCGTGCTTTCAGTGTAACAATTCCCATATCCGAGGTAATTGTAACCGTATCACCGGAATTGACACCCATTGAAGCAGCATCCTGGCAGGAAATCTCAACAAACGTGTCACCGGACACCAGCAGATTATTTTCCGACATTGTCGTCATCGAACCGTTATGGTGGAGCATTGTACCGATTGACATGGCAAACGGCCGGGTGGCGGAGGGCGGCGTCAAAGGCGCCAGTGGGACACAGACTGAAGTTGTCGTCCGGTTTTTACTGCGGCCCATTCTGCAACCGTCATGATCACAGACGTCACTATAGAGGCCGGTAAGTGCGGTAATCTCATGATGTAAAGCATCAAGTGACTGTGACACATTGGCTGTTTTCGGTGAGATGAGAGTATGTAACTCTTGGAGAATAGCTGCATCTGTACGAGTTTCACCTGCCGGTTTGGCAGCAGCACTGAAACACTGTACTCGATTATCTACCGAGGTAAACGAACCTGCTTTTTCGGCCGCAGTTGAAGCCGGAAGAATAACATGCGCCAGTTTGGCAGTATCTGTCAGGAAGATATCCTGAACTATCAGCAATTCCAGTTTCTGCAGAGCTGTTACAATACGCGTACGATTAGGCATGAAATGAAGAGGGTCGCTCCCCATGACGTACAGCGCCTTGATCTGGCCAGCTTCGATTGCATCAACAATCTGAAAGAGATCCTTACCGGCAACAGCAGGGATCGCAGCATTCCAGGAGGCGTCAAATAGTGTGGCGGCACGTTCATAGGTATGATAACCCGGCAGGTACTCGGGGCACACGCCCATATCCAGCATCCCCTGAGTATTATTTTTTTCATCCAGAGGATAGATTCCGGCTCCAGCCTCGGTAACGGCACCGGTCAGCAGTGCGAGGTTAACAGCTCCCGCAACAGCATTTTTGCGATCGTTAGAACGGATGATGTCGGCACCATAGATCACTGCTGTCCGGCCACCTGTGCAGAGCAAAGCGGCAGCTTCACGAAGTTGAGCTTCGGAGATTCCCGAAATTGCACAGATACTTTCGAAAGAGACAGCATCAAGCGATGCTTTGAGCCCTTCCAGATTCGTTATATTTTCTGCTGAAGCGTGCCCCTCAGCAAGGACAGCCTTGTTAAGACCTGCCACCAGCCAGGCCTCGCTGCCCGGACAACATTGCAGGAATGTGTTGGCATATTTGTTCAGTGAGTTGGCACGACTTCCTGCCAGCACCAGCTTGGCATTGTTTTTTGTGGCAGCCTGAATGACACGATACGCGAATCCGGCTGATTCACCTTTAAGATCGGCTCCAATTACCACAACAGCAGTGGCTGTTTCAATCGCGTTCATGCCAAAAGTACCGCCGCTATAGCCGAGCATTTCCCACTGAATCACTTGAGCGGGGAGATAGCCAAGACGGGCTTCAGAATCAATATTGTTGCTGCCGAGTGCCCCGCGAAAGAATTTCTGAAAGAGATAGTTTTCCTCATTGGTTACACGCGGCGATCCGATACCGGCGATGGCACTGCCACCTGATACACCGGCAATATCCTTGAGGCCTTTCGCGGCAGTCCCCAACGCCTGATCCCAGGAGACCTTCTTCATGTGACCTGAGGCATCTTTGATCAGGGGCGATGTTATGCGAGCCGGAGAATTGAAGGCTGCATAACCAAAACGGCCATTGATACAAAGATTGCCCTTGTTGTAACTATCGTCGGAACTGGTGACCCGTTCAACACGACCATTGCCTACATGGTACTCAACCTCGCAGCCGGAGGAGCAGAACGCACAGATGCTCTTTGTCACATCAAAAGACCAGGGACGGCCACGGAATTTGAATGGCTTACTGATCAGGGTACCGGTCGGACACGCGTTAACGCAGTTACCGCAGAAATCGCAATCAAGTGATTCGCCACTAATAGTGTCGATAATCGTATTATCACCGCGATCGACGACTTCAATTGCCTCACGACCGACAACTTCGCGGCAGACTTTGACGCATTTTTCACAGAGAATGCAACGATTGGGGTCACTTTCCAACAGCTTCCAGTCATATCTGATCGGCAGGCGTTCCAGATCTGCTCCGTAGCTGTTTTTATCAACCTTGAGCGAGTAACATGCATCCTGAAGGTCACACTCACCGGCGGCATCACAGATTGGACAGTCCAGCGGGTGATTAACCAGCATCAGTTCCAGGGTTTTCTTGCGGGCAGACTCAAGTTCCGGCGACGTCGTGATGACCGTAATGCCATCCTTGACCGGAGTGTTGCAGGCAGTCATAAAGCGATCGACACCTTCAATCTTGACCACGCATACTCTGCAGGCACCAGTCGTAGAGACTTTCTTCAGCCAGCAAAGGGTTGGAATTTTGATCCCCAACTTCGCCGCTGCTTCCAGAATGGTGATACCGACAGGTACCGTTACCTGTGTGCCATCTATGGTCAATGTTGCCGTCGTCATTTTGTCACTGGACTCTGAATGTGCCATGCCTTATATCTCCACTAAATTCTTAGATACGAATAAATAAAAACTACAGTGCCACCATCGCCATTCTATAGCATCGTAAACAGCGATCAGCCTCAACCTGTGCGGTGGTGTCGCTAAAACCAAGCTCAACTTCTCGATAGTTACCCTTGGCAGCCCGCTCCCGACCATGCACCTCTTTCTGGTTGGCACGATCGCTGGAATCAAGCCAGGGTACGCTTTCGTTTTTGTCATACACACCCAGATAACTGAGCAGATCATCGAAGATATCCTGTTCAGAGAGATACGCCTTACCCTCTTCCATCCAACGCTGTATGACCAACGCGGCGCGATGGGCATTACCAATGCAGGCGACAACGGTCAGTGGACCGATCTCGGCATCGCCTCCGGCGAATACGCCATCACAATCAGTGATTAGCGAGCGGGAAAGCATATTGCCCATACCGTCCTTCAGGTCTTTACCGGCGGCATCTTTCAGCGGCAGATATTTAGTAACAACCGTGTTCCATTTGGTAATATCAATTCCCATATCGGGTGGAATAAAACTCAAGTCAGGATCCTGGCCAATTGCCGGAATAATGGTGTCACACTCGACAATGAATTCGCTGCCGGGAACCGGTTCAGGACGGCGACGACCGGAAGCATCCGGCTCACCCATGGCCATGCGGACACATTCAACACCGGTTACTTGTTCATTGGCATCCACAACGACCCTGGTTGGGAGAACCTGGAATTCGAACCGGACCCCTTCCTCATCAGCACCATCAACTTCCCACACATCAGCCGGCATCTCTTTACGGGAGCGGCGATACAGCAGGATTGATTCTTCAGCACCTTCACGCAGAGCAACACGAACACAGTCAATAGCAGTGTTACCGCCGCCGACTACACAGACTTTCTTGCCCATTCCGGTCGGATTACCCAGATAGGCCTCGCGCAGAAAATCGATCCCTCCGGAAAGGAAGCCTTTGTATCCCTTATCCTCGCCCTCAACACCCATCGGCTTGGAGCGGTGTGCGCCTGGCGCCAGAAACACAGCGTCATATTGCTGTTTCAGCTCCGTCAAGGTAATATCTTTACCAACCCGCATATTATATTTAATCTCTGAACCGACTGACTCGATGATATCAACATCGCGCTGCAGGATGTGACGCGGCATACGGTAAGCCGGAATGCCAACCGCAATCATACCGCCGCCGTAACCTTCCGGCAGTGCCTCAAATATCGTTGTTTTGTATCCTTCCAGTCCAAGATAGTAGGCACATGCGAGTCCTGCCGGGCCAGCACCGACGATAGCAACTTTTTTGTTTTTGGCAGGCTTGGTTTGCATCGGCGGGGTTATATTGTGCTGCCATTCATAGTCGGAAGCGGTGCGCTTGAGAACCATAATATTGATGGCATCATCAACGTTCTTACGACGGCAGGCGGTTTCACAGGGGTGAGGACATACGCGGCCGCAGACTGCCGGCATCGGCATATTTTCACGGATTGTGGCCAATGCCTCTCCATACTGATAATTTTTTATTTCTTCAATGTATTTGGGAATATCAATGTGGGATGGGCACTTGTCCATGCAGGGCGCCGTTATTTTGTGGATGTAGCGTCCCGTTGCCGTTTCGGGAGAACGGCGGTCAGTCAGGTGTGCCAGAAACTCCGAACGGTAGTGCTGTACCGCATCAAAAACCGGCACCGTTGCACTCTGACAGAGTGTGCACTTGCAATTTTTCAGCAGTTCTGCCAGATCGCCAACCGTATCCAGATCCGCCTCACTGGCTTTTCCAGCCAGCACGTTCTGGAACAGGTCCATTAATACCTTGGTACCCTTCTTGCCGGGTGTACATCTGCCACAGCAATAGAGGGTCTGGACTCTCTTCATATATTCGGCAGTCATCGCCGGCACATCGACGTCCTTGTCGAAAAGGATGATGCCGTCCCACCCCATAAAGGCCTTTAGAGGACGTTCTCCGTCAAAAGCAACCGGTAGCTTGAAGCTTGCTGCTACCGGCTCACCCGATACATTCCTATTATCGACAACACTTCTGCCCCACGTGGAAAAAACGACCTGAGCCACAAAAACCTCCACCAACCAACCCTAATTATAGAGTTAAGTACTCGCAATTATTGAATAAAATTATTTATGAGAATTGTATACAGTATGCATGATTATCACAATAACACCTTATAAATCAAGGAAAAAACGGAGGCAAACATCACGGTGCCGCCTACCGGTTTTACCTTTTGTTGCCGATGTGGTATATGCTGTATACACCAACCGATTTTATCACTTTTCCCGGAGATATGAATATGAATGCAGCCGACAACAATCACTTTAATGAAGCATTTCAGTCGCTTTTTGAAACAAACATGGGAGCTGAAAAAGGGGAACGGGTACTGGTATTCAGCGACCTGATTCGCGCGGACGAGTCCCTTTCAGCAGCTGATCGCGACCGACGGACTCGACTGAATGCCACGGCCCGCGCAGCAGCCGGATTTGCTGCGCAGGCATTCGGCAGCGGCACTTTTGTTGAATTTCCCGCCACTCCAGCCTCAGGCGCCGAGCCGCCGGAGAATCTTTGGCTCGCCACCTTCGGCAGCAACATTATCTCAGCACTGAAACACGAACAATTGCTTGGAACGCTGCTCGCAAAGACGGCAGCGACAGACGAGATTGCCCGTGCAAGTGAAATTGTCCTCGAACACAAAAATGATGTTGCCGAAATCATCATTGCCCTGTCAAACAACTCCACCAGCCATACCCGCTATCGCGCACTTGCCTGCGCAGCAGGCTGCCGTTTCGCCAGCCTGCCTCATTTTGACCCGGATATGTTCTCAACGTCCATGAAAGTAGATTGGGGGACTCTGGCCGCTCGGACGGCAGCTCTTGCGGAAGCGGTCAACAAAGCCGACTGGATTCGCGTCACAACGCCAAACGGCACTGACATGAACATTTGTAAACAGGGACGGCACGCCGGAGTGGACGATGGTCTGCTGACGACATCGGGAAGCTTCGGCAACCTGCCGGCCGGAGAGGCCTACCTGGCTCCGCTGGAAGGGAAGAGCCATGGGATAATGATTATAGAATGGGGCCCAACCCGAAGACTCAATGAACCGCTCCGCCTGACCGTTGAAAACGGCGTGGTTGTGCGCATTGAAGGTGATGACCCGCATCGAATCAGGCTTGAAGGCAAATTCACCGAAAACGCAAACTGTCGCAATATAGCTGAACTGGGCATCGGCACCAACGACAAGGCAAGCCGTCCCGACAACGTGCTGGAAGCGGAGAAAATCCTTGGCACGATTCACATTGCTCTGGGTGACAATACCGGCTTTGGCGGAATGGTCAGCGCCCCCTTCCACGAAGATTATGTATTTTATCGACCGACCTTAACCACAGTTATGGCCGACGGAAGTGAGCAGGTAATAATCGCTGATGGGGCACTGCTAGCCTAAATAAGCAAAAAAACAATAGTGTGCCACATATTGCACATATGTTGATTTTCGTGTAGCCTTAACAACTACTACTGCAGAAGCTGGGAATCATGGAACCAATTGTTACATACAAAGAACGCTGCCGTCGTTGCTATTCCTGCGTTCGCAGCTGCCCGGTCAAGGCAATCAAGGTTGATAGCGGTTTTGCGCAGATCATGTATGACCGCTGCATCGGTTGCGGCAATTGCCTGAGCTGTCCGCAAAATGCCAAAGTCGTTGTCGACCGCATGGTCATGACCCAGGAAATGCTGGCATCCGGCACACCGGTAGTTGCGGTGCTCGGGTGTTCATTTCCGGCTTTTTTTCACGCACTGCGCCCCGGTCAGTTGGTCGCAGCCTTAAAACACCTCGGCTTCAGTGAAGTTCACGAAGGGGCCTACGGCGCCCGCATGATTGCCGGCAGCTACCGCACCGCGCTCCAATCCTCAGAGCAGCCGCTCATTTCATCCCATTGTCCGGCGGTTGTAGATCTAATTGAGCGGCATTATCCGACACTGGTTCCCGCTATCATGCCGATTGTTTCACCTATGATCGCCATGGGGCGTTTTATCAAAGGCGTCCTTGGTGAAAAAACCCGGGTTGTCTACGTCAGCACCTGCATTGCGGCGAAATTTGAAATTCAGGGTGAAGTATCCGGAGCTATTGATGTTGTTCTGACCTATCAAGAGCTCGATAAACTTCTCAAAAACAGAGACATAGCCCCGGCCAACCTTGCTGAAATGCCGTTTGACGGCATCGACCCGGAAGATGGCCGTCTTTTTACGCTTACCGGCGGCCCGTTTAAAGTATTTGATATCCAGACTGATTTCCAGGATAACGAAACTATCAGCGCCGAGGGTGAGGCGCACTCAATTGGCATTATCCGTGACCTGGCAGCGGGACGGATCTCTCCCTCTTTTGTTGATTTGCGTTTCTGTGATGGCGGCTGCGTTGATGGTCCGGCCCGGGACAAAGAGCTCAATCACTTTTTTAAGCGGAAACTTATTGTCTGCCACAACAACGCCAAACCTCCCTACAATACCGCACCCCACTACCGTTCAACGCCGCTGCTGCCTGACCTTGCCCGTACCTACTCAAACAAAGCCCTGAAACTTGCGACTCCCGGCAAGGATGACATTAAACGCATCCTTCATTCGACGAACAAATTTACCCAGGGGGACGAACTCAATTGTCGTGCCTGCGGTTACAACACGTGCCGGGAGCACGCCGTGGCAGTATTTCAAGGACTTGCTGACATTGAGATGTGCCTTCCTCACAATATGCAGATGATTGAGGAGGAGCGCGGGCGTCTGATGCAAAAATATGAATTGGTGCAACGGGAACTTGACCGTCAGGCGGGTGATGACCTGATTGTCGGCAGTGACCCTGCCATCAGAGAAGTCATGGAATTGATTTATCAGGTGGCCCCCACTCCCACGACCGTACTCATAAGAGGTGAAACCGGCACCGGCAAAGAGCTGACCGCCCGCTCTCTTCACCGCCAAAGCCAGCGAAATGATAAACCGCTTATGACGGTTAACTGCACGACACTGACTGACTCACTCCTCGAGAGCGAACTGTTTGGTCATAAGAAAGGCTCGTTTACCGGAGCTGTTACTGACAAAAAAGGATTGTTTGAGGCGGCCAGCGGCGGCACTATTTTTTTGGATGAAATCGGCGATATCACCCCGAAACTTCAGGCAGAACTGCTGCGGATACTCGATCAGGGTGAAGTTCGTCCCGTTGGCGGCGTGGCGGTAAAAAAAGTTGATGTTCGCCTGATAGCAGCTACCAACAAGGATCTTGAACTGGGTGTACGGGAGGGATGGTTTCGAGAGGACCTGTTTTATCGCCTGAATGTTTTTTGCATAGAGCTCCCGCCACTTCGGATGCGCGCGGAATCAGTGCCGGAACTGGCTCAGCACTTCCTTGACAAAGCCCGCAAAAAGCTCAACAAAACCATCGTCGGCATTGAAGATCGAGCCGTCAAAGCCATGCAGCATTACCCCTGGCCCGGAAATATCCGCGAGATGCAGAATGTCATCGAACGCAGTGCCGTCCTGGTCAAAGACGGTGTTATCCGCCTGGAAAACCTTCCCACTGTTTTTACCGACACGTATGAATCCAGCCTCGACATTGATGTCACACGGCGGCGGGTTTCATTCAAGGCAGAGCGTGAGCTGCAGGTTGTTCGCACCGAAAAAAATATTATCGCCCGCTATCTTGAAGAAAGTGACGGGAATGTCGCCAAAGCAGCTCGCCTGGCAAATCTCCCTCGTCGGACCTTTTATCGCCTCCTGGAAAAACATAACATCGAAGTTGTCCGCCGCTCCAAATTACCCCCCAGCTAATCTTCATCCAATCGGGTTCATTCACTACGCTGGTGCCCGCACACAGACGCGTTTCATAATAGTGTATACTATTGGCCACAATGCGCCATTTTTGACACACTTTACACCTGAACGCCAAACAAGACTGATGGAATCATCTTTCAACACACTAATATTACTTAAATATTATTTTTATTTTGAATTTGGCATGATAGTAGCTATAGTTTTAGACATATTCGTTTTTACGAACTCAGCTGTAAACCATAAAAAACTGCAAGGAGTAATTACCATGGGAAAAATGAGAGAGAATCCGCGTTACAATGTTATTTCAATGAGGGTGAGTGATGAAGAGAGGGATCATCTGGAGAATCTGATGCAGACTACTCACAAGAGCGTGTCGGATATTATGCGCGAAGCGATGGGGTATTTTTCTGCCCATTATGAACTGAATGACTTGAACAGAAACGCGGCATAGCCGAGGTTTCGTTTTACGCAAAGAGGCGGGGAACAGCATCCCCCGCCTCTTTGCACGTAATTGTGTATTTAAAAACCGGTCAGTTGATTGTTATTTCAAACTGTTCTTGATGAAAGCCCGGCTTGGCCCGCACGGTTATCCTTTTTTTGAACTTCTTTTCCAGCTCTTCAAGCCCCCGGCGCTCTTCATCATACAAAAGGTCGGCAACCTGGGGATGAACAGTCACTGTTGCCTTAGTACCCCGTATATCAAGCATTTCCCGTCGTAATTCGCGGAATATTTCATGACAGACCGTAGTTTTTGACTTGATATACCCGCGCCCTTCGCAGTAGCTGCAAGGCTCACACATCATACGACTGATATTTTCCCGCACCCGTTTTCTGGTCATCTCAACCAGTCCAAGTTCAGATATTTTCAGAATATTGGTCTTCGACTTGTCCGCTTTCAGAGCCTCCTCCAGCGCACCATATACTTTTTCGCGATTGACCTCTTTTTCCATGTCGATAAAGTCAATGATGATAATCCCGCCAATATTACGCAATCGCAACTGATACGCGATCTCTTTGACTGCTTCCAGATTGGTCTTTAAAATTGTATCTTCCAGATTGTGCTTGCCCACAAATCGGCCGGTATTAACATCAACAGCGCTCAAGGCCTCCGTCTGCTCGATGATGATATAACCGCCCGATTTGAGCCAGACCTTCCGACCCAAGGCCCTGCTGATTTCAACTTCCAATCCGTAATGATCAAATATCGGCTCTTCTTCATCATACAGCTCAATCGTATATTTCATTTTTGAGGCGAACGTTGTAATAAAATGAACGATCCGGTCGTAGTCAACCTGCGAATCAACGACAATTTTATCAACCTGCTCGGTAACAATATCCCGGACAACTTTCTGGACAACGTCCAGGTCGGAATGCAGTAAAGACGGCACCGCTGCCTTCGCCTGACGCGTGGATATTTCCTCCCACAACGTGTTGAGATACTGCATATCAGCACTGAAATCTTCTTCGCTCTTTCCTTCCGAAACAGTCCTGACGATATAACCGGAACCGACTTTTTTCAGACGTTCAATAATTTCCCGCAGACGCTCCCGCTCTTCTTCGTCCTCTATCCGCCGCGAAATCCCGATATGATCAACCGTCGGCATATACACCAGATGCCGCCCCGGCAAAGAGATATGCGATGTTATACGAGCCCCCTTTGTTCCAAGCGGCTCCTTTGATATCTGTACCAGCAGCTCCTGCCCTTCCTGCAGCAAATCCTCAATAGGGTGGAGCGGACGAAACTCAGGCTGGTCATTGCCATCCTGCTCTTCGCTCGGCTCATCATCCTTTTTACTGCCGGCATACAGCAGTGACTCATACTCCTCGATAGCATCAAACACATCTGCAACGTACAGGAAAGCAGCCTTCTCCAGACCGATATCCACAAAAGCGGCCTGCATTCCCGGCAGTACGCGAACCACACGACCTTTGTAAATATTCCCCACTATTCCCTTTTCGCGACTGCGTTCGATATAAAGCTCGGCAATGGTGCCGTTCTCAATCAGCGCGATGCGGGTTTCGTGGGAAGCGGCATTAATAACTAACTCAGCTCCCATGGTAATTTTCTCCGTTTACATAAAATATATATAGATAAAAAATTCGCGTAATTTTTACGGGGCAAAGATGACTTCCAGTTTTTCAACCTGAATATCATCACCTTGGAGCAATTCGTTTCCGGTAATAGCCCGGGCAAATTCAACCGGCTTACCCCTTTTAGCAACCAGCTCCACCGTCCGACCTTTTGCAGTGAGTGAAACAGTTTCACACCTCAGATCGACCGTCTGGGTCTGCCCTTTTTTGGTCCGCTGAATAACAAACGTGTCATGTGCCAAAAAGCGCGCACATTTTTCCTGAAGGTCATCCGGGTCAGCGCTGACAAGTGTTATTCGATAGCGGGTGGCGTCGATCAACGTAGAGATTGACGGAGATTTACCATCAACCTCCTCTGCATTCAGAATCCGCAACCCCTCCGGCAGCACCGCATTCAGACGGCTCTGCACTTCCGTGGCAGCAATGCCGGCGGCAACAAACATATCCATATATTCCGCCTGTGATTCTACCCCCACAGACGTTGCCGTTCCGAATGAAAAGCGTGGATGCGGATGAAATCCGAGTGAAAAGAGAATCGGCACATCGCCCCTGCTGACGGCACGAGTAAAGACCGTGATCAGCTCAAGGTGGCTTAAGTAGCGCATAACTCCGCTTTTGGAAAATCTGAGGCGCATTCGGGCGGCGGCGGGCTCATCGGAGATGATTTTCGGCCGGGGCGAAAGAGGCGCCGACGAAGAAATACGATTGGTCACAACAGTGAAGTCACAGACACCACAGGCGCTGCAGCTGCCGTCACGGCAATCTTTCGTGGCTGCTTCAGCAAGAGCCTGCGCGCGCTCGGTCAACAGGAACTCACGCGTCACACCGCAGTCAAGGTGGTCCCATGGCAGTATTTCATCCAGTTCACGGCGCCTGAGATACCATTCCGGCTCGACGGCGCATTCAGCAAAAGCCTGCTGCCAGCGCTGCAGAGAAAAATGCTCGCGCCAGCCGTCAAAGCGGCACCCCAACTCAACCGCACGGATCAGAACCTGAGCCAGACGGCGGTCACCACGGGCAAAAACCCCTTCCATAAAGGAGAGTGGCGCATCCTGCCATTTGAATTTAACTTTGCGCTTTTTAAGATCGCAGTGCAGCTGATACTGAAGATCAGTGGTTTCCAGCATTGAAATTTGAGGTTCCCATTGGAACGGCGTATGCGCTTTGGGGACAAATGTACTGACAGCAACGTTAACATCCCCGCCGACGCCATTTCCTTTTGCCTGATCCTTGACCTGACGTGCCAGTGTTGCAATCTGGGCAACATCTTCGGCAGTTTCACCCGGCAGTCCGATCATGAAGTAGAGCTTGATCAAACGCCAGCCGGCCCCGTAAATAGCGGCCGCCCCGGCAATCAGATCAGCCTCGGTAATGCCTTTGTTGATGACCCGGCGCATCCGGTCGCTACCGGCCTCCGGAGCCAGGGTAAACCCGGTCTTGCGAACTTTTTTAATCTCATCAATCAGTTCATCCGACAAACTTCCGACACGCAAAGACGGCAGCGAAACCGCCACCCGGTCTTCAGCATAGCGCGCCATTAACTCGGTCACCAGTGGAGTAACACACGAATAGTCGCCGGTCGAAAGAGACAGCAGCGAAATTTCATCATAGCCGGAAGCCTTGAGTGACTGTTCAACCAGATTGAGAATCGTTTCAGGAGAACGTTCACGAAGCGGGCGATAAACATAGCCGGCCTGACAGAAGCGACAGCCGCGGGTGCAGCCGCGAGCAATCTCAACCGCCACCCGGTCATGGATCGTCTTCATAAACGGAATGACAGGTGAATCCGGATAGGGTGCCGTGTCGAGATCAGCCAGGAAGCGGCGGCGGACAGAGACATAACCAGGCTTACGGGGTGTGATCTCAGTCAGGGTACCGTCAGGAGCATACTGCGGCTCAAAGAACGAAGGAATATAGATCCCCTCGATTGCTGACAGGCGCTCAAGCAGCTGAGCCTTGCTCTCACCCAGCTGTTTTGCTTCTCGTACCGCCAGTGCTACATCCAGGACAGCTTCTTCACCATCACCCAGCAACACCGCGTCGAAGAATTGAGCCAGAGGCTCAGGGTTATAGGCACAGGGGCCGCCGGCAATAATCAGCGGAAAAGTCGCCTCACGGTCGCATGCCAACAATGGAATGCTGCTCAAACGAAGCATGTTGAGAATATTTGTATAAGAGAGTTCGTACTGAAGAGTGAAGCCGATAATATCGCAATCAGCCAGAGGGGTGGCTGTTTCGAGTGTCGCCAACGGGATCTGGGCGGCCAGCATCTGGGCTTCCATATCCGGCCATGGGGCAAAAACCCGCTCCGCTGCGACTCCATCGACTTCGTTCAGAACGTGGTACAGAATCCGCAGCCCGAGGTGACTCATGCCGACTTCATATACATCAGGAAACGCAAGAGCAAAACGCAGATCAGCAGCATCCTTGCGGATGGAGCCCATTTCGCCGCCCATATAGCGGGCAGGTTTTTCAACAGCGAGAAGATTCATTAATAAAATTCAGTTCTTGTGCGAAATATAGAAGGTCGGGGAATATAGCAAATCAGCTGCAGCTATGCAAGGTAATTAGCTTTTTTCTCCACAACGGCACGAGTGACATTGCACACCCTTGCACTTTTAACTCTTGATGCTTATCATAGGACCATGCAAACTTGACTAATCTCCTGTTAGTTCTGTACATGAGGTCGCGATGAACACCTTAAAAACAACATTTCTGATGGCTCTCTTGACTATTTTGCTGATGTTGATCGGCGGCGCTATCGGCGGCAGGGGTGGGATGACAACAGCCTTCCTGTTGGCGGGAGGAATGAACTTCTTTTCCTACTGGTTTTCCGACAAGATTGTGCTCCGGATGTATGGGGCACAGCCGATCGAAGAGCAGGACAATCCCCGTTTCTACACCATGGTACGTCAGCTGGCCGGACGCGCCGGCCTGCCGATGCCAAAGGTCTATGTCATCCAGGATGACAGTCCAAATGCCTTCGCCACCGGACGCAACCCCGAACATGCCGCAGTTGCCGCCACAACCGGAATTATGCGGCTTTTGAATGACGAAGAACTGGCCGGCGTAATGGCGCATGAACTGGGGCATGTCAAAAACCGTGATATTCTCATCTCCACTCTGGCTGCAACCTTCGCCGGAGCAATCACGTATCTCGCCCACATGGCGCAATGGGGTGCCATGTTTGGCGGTGGACGAAGTGACGATGACGAGGGGGGCGGTGTGCTTGGCATGCTCTTCATGGCCATCCTCGCTCCCATCGCCGCGATGCTGGTACAAATGGCGATCTCCCGTTCGCGGGAATTTGGTGCGGATGCCGCCGGGGCTCGCATCAGCGGCAATCCCCTCTCTCTTGCCCGGGCCCTGCAAAAACTGGAAATGGGAAGCCAACAGATCCCACTGAACGCCAATGCCGCCACTGCACACATGTTCATCGTCAATCCGCTCACCGGCGGCGGCATGATGTCGCTTTTTTCCACTCACCCCCCTATTCCGGAACGCGTGCACCGCCTGGAAGACATATCGAGGACACATGATTATTAGACGCGCCGAGAAAGGCACTCCATCTGCGAATCCCCGTCAAGCGGCCTGCGAAACACTGCTGCGCATCAAAAAAGAGGGCGGATTTGCTGATCGCCTCATCGACAGTGAACTTTCCAACGGCATCTTGAACGGACCTGACCGGGGGCTGTACGCCGAACTGGTTTTTGGCGTACTGAGACGTCAGGGGACGCTGGATCACATCCTCCAGCAGCTGCTTGAAAAACCGATGGTTGAGCTTGACCCGTTGGCTCTCGTCATTTTGAGGATAGGCCTGTACCAACTGACCTGCCTTGATCGTATTCCTGAATCGGCCGCCGTCAACGAGTCAGTCAATCTGGCAAAACTGATCACGCCCGGCACGAGCGGACTGGTCAATGCGATCCTGCGCAATTACCTGCGCCGTCGCGACTCGATCACGTTTCCCGATATCAACATCAATCCGGCTGCATCGATAGCTGCCAGACACTCTCAGCCGGAATGGCTCGCCGAACAGTGGATAAGTCAGCTTGGCGTCAACGAGGCCCAACTGCTGGCAGAAGCATCTTCACAGCAGCCGCCGCTCACGCTGCGCGTCAACACGCTCCGCTCTACCCGCGATGAGTTGCTGCGTGAATTCGAGCAGCAGGGGATTGAAGCGACACCCTGTCGATTTTCACCCGACGGCATTGCCATTACCGGTCGCCACACCATCAGTACGCTGCCCGGTTTTGAGGCCGGCCTGTTCGCAGTACAGGATGAAGCATCCCAACTGGCGGGACGCCTGCTGGGTGCAGAACCGGGTGAGCGGATTTGGGACGCCTGCTGTGCCCCTGGCGGTAAAACCTGTCACATAGCTCAACAGATGGACGATCGCGGCGAATTGATCGCAACCGACATCTCCCGCTCTAAATTAACGCTTGTCCAGGACAGCCTGCGGCGACTGGGAATAGCTTCTGCATCAACGGCAGTTGCCGACCTGCATCAGCCAGACACCTTTCCGGACGGAATGTTTGACCGCATTCTGCTGGACGCGCCCTGTTCCGGACTGGGCGTTATCCGTCGTAATCCGGAAGCGAAATGGCGACTTTTCTCCGGTGACGTCACCCGTCTCGCCGGCGTCCAGAAAACCCTGTTGAAGAATGCCGCGACCAAGGTAAAGCCGGGAGGAACAGTGCTCTATTCGACCTGCTCAACGTCAGAGGCGGAAAATGAACTGGTAGTAGAGGATTTTCTTTTGCACCATCCCGGGTTCGTGCTGGAAAACCTAAACGACCTCTTTCCCGAATTGAGCCCCCTGATCGCCTTTTACGGCATGTTCAGGGTCTGGCCGCACCGTCACGGCATGGATGGCTTCTTTGCCGCACGTATCAGACGAACACATTAAATCAGGGAGTTTCTGAATGAAAAAAATTGCCCCTTCCATCCTTTCTGCCGATTTTTCCCGACTTGGTGATGAAATTCGTGCCGTTGAAGCAGCCGGCGCCGACTACATCCACATCGACGTCATGGATGGTCATTTTGTCCCCAATATCACGATCGGACCGCTGATTGTTGATGCCGTTCGAAAAGTGACATCGCTGCCGCTTGATGTTCACCTGATGATTGAAAATCCTGATCTCTATATTGCAGATTTTGCTGCGGCAGGTGCCGACATTATCGTTGTGCATGCGGAGGCGACGAACCACCTCCATCGCAGCATTCAGCTGATAAAATCGTTCGGAAAGAAAGCCGGCGTATCGCTTAATCCGGCCACACCGCTGAATGTTCTCGATTATATTATCGATGATCTGGACCTCGTGCTGCTGATGACGGTCAACCCCGGTTTTGGCGGCCAGAGCTTCATTGACGCCTGTCTCCCCAAAATCCACTCATTGCGGGCAATGCTCGACCGACGTGGCTCGGAAGCTGAGCTTGAAGTCGACGGCGGTGTCAAACCGGCCAATATTGCCCAGATTTCCCACGCAGGGGCAGATGTCTTTGTTGCCGGCAGCGCCGTATTCGGAGCATCTGATTATGCGGCCACAATTACCGAGATGAAACGATTGGCACACGAACCGCTGCTTTGATTTTATTCGAATTCCCGCAGAGATAGCCGTTTTAATAATTGAGTTTTGGGATGAGTTGGTCTACACTTCCGCCCTATGTCCTCCAGTGTACTAATTATAGATGATTCCGTTACCGTTCGGGAGCAGATAACCAGAACGCTCGAGTCGTTCAGCCTCTTCACCCGCTATTATGAGGCGGAGGATGGCCTGGAGGGGTTTAAGAAGCTCCTTTCATCGCCTGTGGACATTATCCTGTGCGACCTGGAGATGCCTCGCATCGATGGTTTTAAGTTTTTGAGCATGCTTAAAGCACGACCGGACCTTCAGGATGTTCCTGTTATCATCCTGACCGGCACCAACGACCGGGAGCGCAAAATCAGAGGGCTTGAACAGGGAGCCAGCGACTACATCACCAAACCGTTTGATCCTGAAGAACTGGTCGCACGCGTTAAGGTTCACCTCAAAATAAAAAAGCTGCAGGATGAGCAGAAACGTTCCAACGAACTGCTGCTGGAGCTCTCCAACACCGACCACCTGACCGGACTCTTTAACCGCCGCTATATGATGGAGGCCCTTGACAAAGAGGTGCAGCGCAGTATTCGCAAGAAAGGTAATCTGTCGTTGATCATGCTCGATATTGACCATTTCAAACTGGTTAATGACGGTTTCGGTCATCTACAGGGGGATGTCGTCCTCAGAAAGGTTGCCTTGCAGTTACAGAAAGAATTGCGCAGTTACGACTGTGCCGCCCGTTACGGCGGCGAGGAATTTGTCGCCATTCTGCCCGACTCAACGCTGAAAGAATCGCTTTTTGTCGCCGACAGAATCCGCCTGGCAATTCAAGGAACCAGATTTGACGGCCCTCTTGCCAAATTAAATCTGACTGTAAGCCTCGGCGTTTCCTGGTTTTCGACTGAACAAACCCTTACTGTGGACGGTTTTATTAAACAAGCTGATGACGCACTCTACCGGGCTAAAACGAACGGCAGGAACCGGGTTGAGTTTCACGACCCCGAACACACAAAAAATGTCATAGCGGACACTGCGGCCGCATAGACTGAATACGATCAACAATACTGCTGTATGTCAGCAATCAGTACAATAAGAGCGCCACCTGCCATCAGCCTGCCAAGGCGTCCAAATGCAGGTGGCGCTTGCATATATTGATAGAAAGGAATTTTTGTGACGCTCTATTTCAGGATTATTGCGGCATGCCTGCTCACCCTCTTCAGCATTTCGGGCGTTCTCGCCGCTCCGTTTGGTAAAATTGACACCCCACCGCTCTCAGAACGCTGGTACGGCATTTATGTAAACAGTGAACGGGTCGGATTCTATCGGCAACGGATTGACAAAACAGAAGACGGCTACCGGATGGAGGGGAGCGGAAGTGTCAGAATGAAAGTAATGAGCTTCTCCAAAGAAGCTTCAATGCATGAAACCTATCTGGTTTCAAAGAATCTGGCTCTCCGATCATTAGATGTGGAGCAAACCGTAAATGGCTCATCCTCGCACCTCAACGGTTCGGTCAGCGGTAGCGCCATCCATATAAAAAATGAAGCACGCGGCAAGACAACCACTAAAACACTCAAGTTCAAAGGCGAAGTTTATCCCGGCCCCGCCCTCAACCTACACCCTCTCATGAGAGCAGCTTCTAACGGCTCAGCGTATAAAATCCAGGTGTTCGATCCGGAAGAACTGAAGATCAAGGAGGTTCAGATCACGGTGCTTGGCAAGGACAAAACCTCCGATGGTCTGCCCGCCCTCAAGCTCAGAAACAATCTATACCCATTTGTAAATAATGACATCTGGGTCGATGAGTCCGGGAATACCCTTGAAGAGTCCGTTCGTGAAGGACTGGTAACAACAAAGGTAGAACAGCCCAAAGTTATTGGTGCATTCATCAGTGACTGGGCCCTCGCCAAGAAGGATCTGATCTATGACTTCAGCCTGGTGCGCGTACAGCCGCCGATTAAAGACCCAAAGAGACTAACGGGACTTGCGGTCGAAATCAGTGATTGGCATGATGCGCTGCCGCTGCTTCAAGATGGGGGGCAGCTGGCAGAAAAGCGCGGTACCGGTCGGATAGCCGTCACAACCGGCTCACTGGCTCAAAAACGTCCCGCTCCACCAGTGCAGCAACCAACAGACGCACAACTGAAACCGGCCGTCAAGATTGAGTCTGATGCTCCTGAAATAGTGGCTCAGGCCAAGCAATTGGCTGCGGGAGCCAAAAACCAGGGTGAACTGGCCGCGGCACTTGCAGCTTGGACGGCAGACTGGCTGAAAGACACCATTGATGACGGCGGGGGTGCTGTTGAGAGTTTCAAATCAAAGAGCGGCAATTGCCAGACACACGCACGACTTTACACGGCACTGGCACGGGCTGCCGGCATTCCAACCCGTTTTGTTTCAGGTCTGGTGCATCTTGAGGGAAAGGGCTTTCTCTATCATAGTTGGGCCGAGAGTTTTATTGGTGATCGCTGGGTTGCAGTTGATCCAACCTACAATCAACTCCCAGCTGACCCGACCCATATCAAGTTACTTGAAGGCCATCTTCCGGAAGATATGGCGCCAATCATTGCAATTATCGGCCGAATCAAAATGACCGTCCAGGAAACAGCATACCGGGAATAGTGAGAAGACAGACAGGATTACGTCCTGTTACAAGCAGTTATAACGTTGCGAGTACATTTAATTCAGTACCGGGGGGTTACCATTATGTCGATGAGATCTGAAACGCTTTCCGCAATCAACATGACCGAAGACCAGCTGATTAAAAGCCTCATCAAGGACGTTCAGGAAGTTTTCATCAATATGGTCGGGGTAGAGGATCTGATGCACCTGCCGATTCAAATTGATGTTACGACGCATTTTAAAGAGTGCCTGACTGCGATGGTCGGCCTGGCAGGAACCTATAACGGACTGGTAAGCGTTCACATCCCCTGGCCGCTGGCCATTTCGTTCACCTCGTTAATGCTCGGCATGGAGGTCACTGAAATTGATGATGACGTCAATGATGCCATGGGTGAGATTGCCAATATGATCGCCGGTTCTTTTAAACAGCACCTTTCCAAAGGGGGATCCGACATTCAGCTCTCGACTCCTTCAGTGGTCAACGGCTCAGATTATGTGGTTTCATCCGGAAACGGCCTTGAGAATATCACTCTCAAATTTGATACACATGAAGAGTGGTTTATGGTTTCTCTCTCGATTGAAGAGTAAGTATGCCGCTGCCTCCGCACCCGATACTGGTTATATCGTACGCTGATGAAGCCCGAGCCGCATTATCAGCAGTATTGAACGAATCAGGAGTACCCGCGGTTCCCTGTGCATGTTTCTGCGATGCAGAAAATTTTGCGCTTAAAGGGCTGTACAGCGGAATACTGGTCGACCTTCCTTCCATTATCAAGTCAAAGGGAGAGGAGAAAATTGTTGCCTATACACTGGCAAATGTTTTTCCGACCTTGCGTGTACGGACAATGGGAGGAATGCTCATACCTATGGCAATGCCGGGCAGCGCCAAACAGGACAAGAGCCTTGATGACTTCCTGAACATAACCTGCTCCGCCTATCACCCCAAGCAACTGCGGGAATTTCGGCGGCATTCAGTCTGTCTTTCCACTCTGGTAACACATAACGGTTCAGAATTACGGGGATTTACCCTTGATCTTTCGTGGGGTGGTATGTTTACCGTTGATTTGCAGGCGGAACGATTCAGTATAGGAGATCCGGTTACCATTCTACTCCCGGAGTTCGGCTGTCACATACCGGCAGAAGTGCGACGAATAAAACCATGGGGAATGTTACGCCACCCTCCCGGTATCGGTATTCTTTTCGGCGGTCTGGATGAGACCGTAGAAGCCATCATTGCAGGCATTACCAGGACTCGCAAGGAATTCGACCGCGACCGCTTGACAGCCTGACGAACAGAGTCTGTTTAAAATTGCCGCTGATAGTTCGCAACCAATTCCCGTAATGCTTTCTTCATACCGCGCTTCCACGGCCCCACCGCCACCAGTCGTAGATTTTCCGGGGCAAAAAGAGCACGGGCAGTTTCCTGAAGTTCCGCGGCAGTAACCCGACGTGCTTCGCTCTGATCCTCCTCAATACTCCTCACAACCCCCATCAACTCGCCCCAGCCATAACGTCCACCCATTTCGTAGGCAGAATCAAGGCTGAACTCCAGATCAAAAATATAGGAATTGCGAATCCGCTCCAGTTCCTCTTCAGGAACCGGTGTGACTGTAATACGGGCCAGCTCCTCGAACGCCGCTTCGACCGCAGCTATCAGGGTATCCGGCGCTGTAGACAGATCAAATGCCAGGCAGCCGGTTTCATCGTAAGCCCCGATAGCACCATCTACGGAATAAATGATGCCGAGCTCTTCCCGCAACCGTAAATGGAGGCGAGAACTGCCGCCGCCAGCAAGTATTCGACGCAAAAAACGCAGCGCCATAAAACGACTGTCATCACGGGCAAAGCCAAGAAACGCCAGCTGCAGATTCATTTGGCTGTCAGAATCCTGAACACAGCTGATTTGCGGAGAAAACTGACGCAGTGTCACCAGCGACACCGCCGGAACACATTCATCACGCCACTCGCCGAAGCACTCCCGGGCTGCGGTAAGAACATCTGTTTTTTTGACGGGGCCGGACACAACCAGAACCGCATTTGAGGGGTTATAATAGTTTTTCAGATGCGCTGCGAGGTCACTCCGTTCAATAGCGGCAATACTTTCAAGCGTTCCGATGGTTGGCATCCCCAGCGGGTGCCGCGGCCAGAGCATCCGGCTGACGATGGTATCGGGATTAACCTCATCTCCCCGTTCATTCAAATCTTCCCTGGCCTCCTCGGCGACAATCCGCTTTTCGATTTCTATTCCGGCCAGAAGCGGCTTCATCAGCATCGACGCAAATATCTCCATACCGCGTTTGATGCTGTCCGGATGTACCCGCGAATAATAATAGGTCGATTCGGCATCAGTAGCGGCATTCGGTGCGCCACCAATAATTTCAAAAGCCGATTCTATCGCCAGTGACGAGGGAAATTCAGCTGTTCCCCGAAACATGATATGCTCCAGAAAATGGGAAAGTCCTTCCCGGCCGGGCGGATCATTGCGGCCACCAACCTTGAGGTAAACAGCAAGCTCTGCGGCATGCAGATGCGGCATTTCGACACAGACGACCCGCAGTCCATTGTCAAGCGTATGAAGAGAAGAGCTGATCATATGATGGTACTCCGGATATTTTCTCTGCGCTGGCGGTATTCATCGGGCGACAGGAACAGCTCATCATGCGGCTCTGCCCAGATCGGGCGCGGCCAGAGCGGTTCGGACGAAAAGCGCGGCACGATGTGCCAGTGGATATGCGGCACCATATTCCCCAGGAGTTCATAATTGATCTTGGCAGGAGCGTATGTGGCATACAGCGCCTCTGCCACAGCAGAGACCTCTTCCATCAAGTCGGAGCGCACGTTGCGGTCAAGATGAAACAGTTCGGTGACATGATGCTTGGTGAACAGCAGCGTATAGCCGGGAAAGTACTGGTCCCGGTTCAGGGTTACGTAGGAATGCGGCAGTTCAATGATCCGCAGATCCTTCTCTTCTTCCCAGCGGCGACACATCGGGCAGTCAGTCATAATTATTCATACCTCAGAGCGTCGATGGGGTTGAGGCCAGCCGCTTTTTTTGCAGGGTAGAAGCCAAAGAATATCCCGACCGCGCCGGAAAAAACAAAGGCAATGGCGATCGATTGAAACGAAATCAGCGTTGGCCAGTCAAGCAGACGGGAAACAACAGTAGCACCTCCGGCTCCAAGTGCAATGCCGATAAGCCCTCCCAGCATGGTCAACAGCACCGCTTCGGTCATAAACTGCAGCAGAATGTCATTCTTTTTCGCACCAATTGCCATGCGGATGCCTATCTCACGAGTCCGCTCAGTGACTGAGACCAGCATAATATTCATAATGCCGATTCCGCCGACGATCAGCGAGATGGAGGCCACAGCACCGAGCAGCATCGACATGGCCTTGGAAGATTGTTCAGCGACAGCCAGAATTTCTGACAGGTTGCGCGTCGAAAAGTCCGGTTCCTTGCCATTGGTGATTCGATGGCGCTGGGTAAGGAGCGCCTGGATCTCACTCTCAGCCTTGTTGATCAACTCCTCACTCTTTGCCTTGACAATGATGGAGCCAACGATTCCGGTGCGTTGAGACCGGACCAGATTACGCTGAGCGGTGCGCAGCGGGACAAATACGGCATCATCCTGGTCCTGCCCCTGAGGCGACTGCCCTTTGCGGTCCAAAATGCCGATCACCGTAAAAGGAATTTTCCTGATCCTGACAATATTTCCTACCGGCTCGGCAGAGCCAAAAAGATTTTCCGCGACGGTCTGGCCGAGCAGACAGACTTTAATTGCACCGCTCTCATCCTCCTGACTGATGGGACGGCCGCTGACAACCGGCCATTCGCGAATGTCAAACAGCTCCGGCGGCCCTCCCATAATCACGGAGGACCAGTTCATGTTGCCGTTAACTATCTGCCCCGATGCCCTTACGGTGCCCGCTGCATACGCAACAGAAGGACACTCCGTCATAATCGCTTTGGCATCATCACTTGACAGAGTCTGCGCTCCACCAGTGCCGGTGCGCAAACCACCACTGGTGGTGGACCCCGGGAGAACCAGAATGATATTGCTGCCGATACTTGCTATCTGCTGGGAGATAACATAGCTGGCACCCGATCCGACCGCCATCATGGCAATAACGGCAGCGATGCCGATAATAATACCAAGCATCGTCAGAAAGGAGCGCATCTTATTGGTGCGCAGGGCCCGAAGAGCTATTTTAAGCGTCTGCAGAAAATCCATCTATGCCACCTGACCGGTCAGACAGTCAGAAATAATCCGGCCGTCTTTAAAGGTTATCTGCCGCCCGGCATAGGCCGCCACATCATGCTCGTGGGTAACCATGATGATCGTGATGCCCTGACGATTGAGAGCCGTAAAAAGGTTCATAATCTCTTCGGTAGTGCTGCTGTCCAGATTACCGGTCGGTTCGTCCGCCAGAATCACGGCGGGATTGTTGACCAGAGCGCGAGCGATGGCAACCCGCTGCTGCTGCCCGCCTGAAAGCTGACTGGGGTGATTGTTTTCCTTGCCGGAGAGCCCGACCTGCTCCATCGCGATCAGTGCCTGCTGGCGCCGTTCTTTGCTATGCAGACCGGCGTATACCAGCGGCAGTTCAACATTCTCAACAGCCGGGGTACGTGCCAGCAGATTAAAACCCTGAAAGACGAAACCTAGTTTTTTGTTACGGATTTCAGCCAGTTGGTCAGTTGTCATCCCTCCCACATCCAGACCATCAAGAAGATAGCGGCCAGAGGTCGGAAGATCCAGGCAGCCGAGAATATTCATGCTGGTTGATTTACCGCTGCCGGAAGCCCCCATGATAGCGACAAATTCACCTGCGGCAACATCGAATGAAATGCCCTTAAGCGCTTCGAACTGCTGGTCCCCCATGATGAAGGCCCGGCGGATATCGGTTAATGAAATGACGCTGCTCATTTAGAATCGAGGCCCCATCGGCGAACCGCCCGCTCCCGCTTTTTTCTTCGTATCACCGCCGCTCTGCTCGATAATGACCTCATCGCCGTCCTTGAGTACGCTATCGACCAGCTCAATACTGCTGTTGTTGGCAATTCCCGTTTTTACCGGGGTTGCAACCGGCTTTCCTTCCCTGAGCAGGTACACCTGCTGGCTCTTTTCCCTGGCTTTTCCGGGGCCGGCTTTACCGCCGCCGCTTGAACCGCCGCTGCCCGCAGGACGCTCTGTAGATACACCGGAGCGGTCCCCTTTCCCCTGCTTTTTCACGTCA
>JAYTVV010000242.1:0-27459 GCA_043743795.1 Geobacteraceae bacterium | reverse complement strand
CGGGACTATGGGCCATCATCAGCAGTTTGTGGGCGGTATGAAACTCCACCAGCCGGCCCAGCGTGGGACCGGAGGCCAGAAAATCCTTCCAGCGCCGATAGCTGAAGACCCGTTCGATGAAGTTTTCCCGAAGGTACGGGTCATTCAGGCGCCCCTCTTCCTCCAGAGGCAGCAGCGGAAAGTGACGGGCCACCGCTGCAGCGAACAGGCCGCTGCCACTTTTGGCTGCGGCGCCGTTGTTATAGACCTTGACCCGGAACAGGCCGGAACTGGGAGAATCTTTCTTGAAAATGAAACCGCAGAGGTCGGCACCTTCCAGTTCTTTGACCTTTACCCGACAAAATTCCAGCATCTGTTCGGTATGGTCGATACGGCTTCTGCCGGTTATCAAGTGGGGATTGGCCGGATCGCCTTCCAGGCGCATGGACTCCCGGGGTGTCGGCAGTCCGCAGCCGACCTCGGGGCAGACCGGCAGAAAGCGGAAGTACTGTCCCAGGGCATCGGTGATGTAACGATCATGTTTGTGGCCGCCGTCGTATCGGACATGTTCTCCCAGCAGGCAGGAGCTGACACCGATGATGATGGAATCTGTC
This sequence comes from Geobacteraceae bacterium, assembly GCA_043743795.1. GTDB lineage: Bacteria > Desulfobacterota > Desulfuromonadia > Geobacterales > Pseudopelobacteraceae > JACRCG01. Next base: position 26,866 of record JAYTVV010000242.1, on the reverse strand, counting down.
ATGGGGATACCTTTCGGGAAAATAATCGATCAAGATTTTCTCCGCTGCGGATATGCCGTAACTGCAGCAGCAGGTAAGCGGCCATGGCGAAGTTGCCCAGTGTCATGATCAGCACGAACCAGAGGGCGCCCCTTGCCGCGGACTGTTCGCGCCAGGCCACCCAGAGCCAGAAAAAGAGGAAGCCGAAATAGGCATCGGCCAGGGTGGCCCGGAACCAGAGATCCGGCCAGAGCAGGCGGGTAGCGGTCAGGACATCCTGCTGCAGCGAGGCGCTCACCGTGACATACAGCATGACAGTGAGCACGACCAGGCAGACAGTTGTCAGGAATGTTTTCATGTCAGCGTCCTTTCAGCAGATCACGTTTCAGCTTGTCGTCGATCGAATCCCGTCCCAGCCAGATGCCGAAATAGGCGGTGGCAAAATCGGCACCTTCAATGACCGTCAGCGGTGTGCCGTTCAGGGCCAGTTCGGTACCCCGACCGGGCAGATAGGTCAGAGCGTAGCGGTCGCCCGGCTTGACATCCTTGTAGGTGGCATTGATCCGGTCGATACGACTTTGCAGCTTCGCCAGTTCGGCCGGGGTCTGGTTGCGTTCCAGGGTTGGTGCGGCGCCTTTGCCGAAATCAGGACCCTTGATTGATACCAGATAATTGATCTCCAGTCGTTTGGGGACATCGGACAGGACCTCTTCCGCCTTGACCCCCTCCGGCAGATAAAGGGCCGCCACGTAAGCCTTGATGAATTTGAGATAGCGCAACAGTGCGGCATTCCTCAGTGGCACAGACTTGCTTCCAATGGCTGTGCTGTCAGCAAAGGTTACGTTTTCGACGGTCAGGGCGCGTGCAGGTGAAGGAAAAACTAACAGCCATGACAGCAATAGGGGACACAGGAAGCGTAAAAGAGTTGTAGATCGGGAGTTGTTTTTTGATGTTTGGTGCATGGTTTCAGCCTCCCTTCAAGGCGTAACGAACCGCTTCATCGTAGGACTTCAGCTGCAGGGGGATAATGTCACGGATTGTGGTGTCTCGACAAATCACTTCGTTCTTCAGCCCTTCAATCAGAGGCATGGAAACGGAAGGAGGCACCGGGGTGATGAACCCGACCCAGTATGATGAAAGCTTCGGAGTCAGTACCGGTACCGGCAGGATATAGAGCGCTCTTCCGTCGAGAGCGGCCAGACGCTCCATCATCTCACGGTAGGTCAGTACGTCTGGCCCACCGATGTCGAAGGTCCTTCCGCTGGTCCGTTCATCGGTCAGGCAGCCGGCCAGATATTCGATGACGTCATCCACTGCGATTGGCTGACAGCGGGTCGTTACCCAGCGCGGGGTAATCATGACCGGAAGGTGTTTGACGAGCGCCCGTATCATCTCGAATGAAGCACCGCCGGCCCCGATTATGATGGCAGCCCTGAGAAACGTTGTAGCAAAGGCGCCTTTTTTGAGAATGTCTGCGACGACAAGCCGGCTTTTCAGATGCTCGGAAAGATCGTCACCGGTTTCGCCGAGACCTCCCAGATAGATAACGCGCCGCACCCCGGCTTTGTCAGCCGCCGCAACGAAATTTTCAGCGGCGTCCCGATCGCGGCGTTCAAACCCAGCGCGACCTCCCGACATGGAATGGACAAGATAATAGGCGGTATCTACACCGGCCAGGACTTTTCCCAATGTTAACGGCGAAAGCATGTCGCCCTTGACAATCTCGGCACCATCCGGCACACCAGAGGCTGTATTTCTCACCATACAGCGCACGGAAAACCCGTCATCTAAAAGTCGTTGTGTCAAGCGCCTGCCTATGAAACCGGTAGCCCCGGTAATAAGTATTGAACCTTGCGACTTTTCCATGTAGCGTATTTCTCCTTGATTTTATAGGGGTGATTGTACTCCGAAAAATCATGAGTATCAATTCATAACCGCCGCCTGCTGGAGGCGGTGCTGCGTGATGCGCTGAATCCTGGAATGATGGAGGTGATCAATGACAAATAGATTCCAATGGGTTATCGCCATGGGCATTCTATCAAGTATCCTGACAGCCTGTGCCGGGGAACGCCCTTCCAATCTGGGAGCGCGGGATGGAGGATTGGCTGCCTGTCCGTCGTCGCCCAACTGCGTTTCGAGCCGGGCAGCGGATGACGGGCACCGTATTGCGCCGTTGACATTCACGGGTGAGCCCGATGGCGCCTTTGCCCGGCTGAAGCAGTTGCTTGTCGGTCGAAAGGATACTAGGATCGTCGGCGAGAGCGCCGGTTACCTGCGGGTGGAGTTGCGAACGACCTTTTTTGTCGATGATGGGGAATTCCTGCTGGACAGGGTCGGACGGGTCATACATGTCCGTTCCGCCTCGCGCCTCGGTTATTCCGATCTGGGCAAGAACCGCAGCCGGATGGAGGAAATTCGGCTTGATTTTACAAAAGCAGGAGTGAAACCATGAGCATGCTGGTCGGTTTGATGGAGAAAGGGCTGGTGCCGGATGCCTTGATTCGCCGCGGCATCAGACGGCTGTTGCGCAAGCGTTTGCAGGACGAGGACCATGGCTGTATTGATGTCAACCGGGAGCGGCAGCGAACATTATTTGCCGATCTGGCTCAGGGACCGCTGGCGATTGAGACCGTTGCGGCCAACCAGCAGCACTACGAACTGCCGCCGGAGTTTTTTGTGCAGGTGCTGGGTCCACGCCGCAAATACAGCAGCTGTCTGTATCCGATCGGTGTCACCGGTATTGCCGCCGCCGAGGAAGCCATGCTCAAGCTTACCTGCCAGCGGGCCGGCCTGGAAGACGGTATGGATATACTGGAACTGGGCTGCGGCTGGGGATCGCTGACGCTCTGGATGGCGGAGCAGTATCCCGAAGCCCGGATCACCGCTGTATCCAACTCTGCACCGCAACGTGAGTTCATACAGTCGGTCTGCCGTGAGAAAGGCTTAAACAACGTACGGGTGCTGACCGCCGATATGAACATGTTTGCAATAGACGGTCAGTTCGACCGGGTGGTGTCCGTTGAGATGTTCGAACATATGCGCAACTACCGCGTACTGCTGTCGCGTGTCGCCGGCTGGCTGAAGGACGACGGCCGCCTGTTCGTGCACATCTTCTGCCACCGGGAGCTGGCCTACCTGTTTGAAACTGAGGGCGAGGATGACTGGATGGGGCGCTACTTCTTTACCGGCGGTATCATGCCGTCGGATCACTTGCTGTTCTACTTCAACCACGACATGGCGGTGGAAGATCACTGGAGGGTGAATGGAGAACACTACCAGCAGACCAGCGAGGACTGGCTGAAATTGATGGATGCACGTCGCGAGCTGATTTTGCCAATCTTTGAAAATCTCTACGGTGAAGAGGCCGATATCTGGTTTCAACGTTGGCGTGTCTTTTTTATGGCCTGTGCCGAGCTGTTCGGCTTCAACAACGGTAATGAGTGGTTTGTGGGGCATTATCTACTGAAAAAAAACAGTACCCAGGATTGGAAAGCTTTATATACGGCCTGAGTGTAACAGGCATTCAGGCGCACATCACACGTACAAGGCGCTTAAGATCCGTTCAGTACCCGCGTCAGCTCTGCAGTCAGATTTTTCATAGTATACGGTTTCGGGATAAAGCCGTTCAGGCCGAGTCCCCTGAAACGCTCTGACACCTCGTATTGGCTGAAACCGCTGGCAAGAAGAACTTTGATATCTGGTCGTATTTTGCGCAGTTCCTTGAATATGGCAACTCCGTCCATATCGGGCATGACCTGATCCAGCAGCACAACGCTGATGCTGTCACCCTCGCGGCGGAAATGCGCCAGTGCCTCTTCGCCGCTGGCAGCGGTCAGCGTTTCGTACCCCGTTTCTTTCAGCATGGCGGTTGAAACGTCGCGGATCATATCTTCGTCGTCAACAACCAGAACCCTGGCCGGTCGCCCGGTCTGCTGTTCCTGAACGGCAGGCCGTGTGATCACCGTATCAGACCCGTCCGGATCAACAATCGGGAACAGTACCTGGATTGTTGTGCCGAAGTCTGGCTGGCTCTCAACCAGAAAGGCTCCTTTGTGGGCGCGAATAATTCCCTGTACCGCAGACATGCCCAGGCCGCGACCGGTGAATTTTGTCGTAAAGAACGGATCGAATAATTTCTGCAGCGTCTCCTCACTCATGCCACAGCCGTTATCGCGGACTTTCACCCACACGTAACGCCCCGGCACCAGCTTTTCTTCCAGGCGGCTGCTGTTCAGGGTGGCCTGATCAAATTCTTTTGCCCCCGTTGAAAGGCTTATTTTACCGCCCTGATCGCCGATAGCTTCGGCTGCGTTGGTGATCAGATTCATAATTACCTGCTGCAGCTGTCCGGCATCTGCCCTGATGATCGGCAAGGCGCGATCAAGGCACTGCTCGAGCGTTATCGACTTGGGGATGGAAGCCTCCAGCATGGCGGCATTTTCCGCTACCAGATCAGTCAGGTTAAGCGGTTTGATGACAAAGTGCCCTTTGCCGGAATAGGCCAGCATCATGCTGGTCAGTTGAGCGGCATGGTGGCCGGCCTTGATTGCCTGGTCGATGTTGTTGCGGGCGGGAGCTTCCTGCGGGAGTCTCATTAGTGCCAGATCGAGATTGCCGAGTAACGCCTGCAGCAGATTGTTGAAGTCATGGGCGATGCCGCCCGAGAGCACACCGAGACTTTCGAGTTTCTGGGTGTGCAATAGCTGGCGCTCCATACGCCGTTGATCAACTTCGGCTTTTTTGCGTTCGGTTATGTCACGGCCTTCAGGAACCAGAAAAATGACCGCACCGGATTGATTCGTTACCGGTCGGAGCGAGAAGTCGACAAAATGAAGCGTCCCGTCAGGTGCCGGGTGGGACGCTTCAAATGTTACCAGCGATCCCTCTGCAGCACAGTGCACGGCGTGGCGCACTTTTTCCTGAAGCTCCGGTGAATGAGCCCACCAGGGTGTTTTCCAGAACGGTTTGCCGATGACGTCATCTTTTTCCACTCCGCAGAATCTCAGCGCTGTGTTGTTAACATCGGTAAGTGTCCCGTCCAATGTCATTAACCCGGCAAAATAAAAGCCCTGTTCAAAGACCGCTCTGAATTTTTCTTCACTTTTACGGAGGATTTCTTCCGTGCTCTTCAGTTTTACAGTATGGTTCTCGACACTTTTTTTCAGAGTACGGTTGCCGATGAACAGGATCAACACCAATAGGCAGAGGCTGCCGACGCCGGTGACGATCAGAGTCATTGGGAATTTGTGCTCAAGCTCCGATCCATTCCATTTTTTATCGATTTCCTCCAGTTGTTCCGGAGAAATCGCTGCAAAACCATCATTTACAATCTTGAGCAGTTCGCTGTTGCCCTTTGTGACCGCGCGGTAGAACTGGTTGGTGTGCAGCGGGGCTGATTGTCTGAAACGATCAGAAATGCCGTACTTGTTCAGGAAATGAAGAGCGGGGGGCTTGCCCATGACGAAGACGCTGACTTTGCGCTCTTTGGCGGCCTGGATGAGGGCCTCAAAGCTGTCAAAGAGCAATACGTTGCCGACACCGTTCTGGTTGAGAATCTGTATCATGGAGTCGCCATGTTTATCAGCAACAACAAAGCCTTTGAGCGAAGCGGCGTCAGTAATGCCGCTGATATCTTTATCAAAAAAAATCGAGACTTCGATGGTTGCGTACGGTTTGGTAAAATCGAGCCATTCCAGGCGCTCATCAGTTTTGAAGAGCGTGTCGATGACATCAAATTCACCAGCCATCATACCGGCAACGGCTTTGCCCCAATCCATGGAGTGAATCTCGACCTTGATGCCGGTCTTCTGCTCCCACAGATGCCACTGGTCGATCAGGATTCCCTGCTGCTTTCCGGCACTGTCCTGGAAACTGAAGGGGGGATAGTTATTGTCCATGACAACCCGAATTTTATCAGGTTGCGCGGCGGAAAAGGAGGGGAGTGAGCAGCAGAGGCAGCAGGATATGAATATGATGCGCAGGAAACCGTTAACCGTCATAGTTCCACCTGTGATATATGTTTTACTCGGTTTCACACTGAAGTAAAAACCAATTAAAGTCAACGCAATCCAACTGGTTAAGAGCATCTTTCCATGTCACTATTTACACTTGCAACAACATACACCCCCCGCGGTGATCAACCTCAGGCGATTGAAGAACTGGTTGCGGGAATTGAGCGGGGTGACCACCACCAGACATTACTGGGAGTTACCGGCTCCGGCAAGACCTTTACGGTAGCCAATGTCATTGCCCGGACTTCCCGACCTGCACTGGTGCTCGCGCCCAACAAAACCCTGGCGGCGCAGCTGTACGGCGAGTTCAAGGAGCTTTTCCCGGAAAATGCCGTGGAGTATTTCGTTTCATATTACGATTATTACCAACCGGAAGCCTACATCCCGACGAGTGACACCTTCATCGAAAAAGATTCCGCCATCAATGACGAGATTGACAAGATGCGCCATTCGGCGACACGCAGTTTGCTGACGCGACGTGATGTTATTATCGTGGCCTCAGTCTCCTGCATTTACGGCATCGGTTCGCCCGATGCGTATCAGTCCATGCACATCTTTTTTCACCAGGGGGAGGATTACGGTCGCGACGAACTGCTCAAAAAACTGATCGGGATTCAGTACGAGCGTAACGATATGGATTTTCATCGCGGCACGTTCCGGGTTCGTGGAGATGTGATTGAAATATTCCCGGCGTACGATAATGACCGGGCGTTGCGGATCGAATTTTTTGGTGATGAAGTAGAGTCGATCAGCGAAATTGATCCGCTGCGCGGCGTTGTGCTGCAGAAACTCTCCAAGTGCGCCATCTATCCCGCTTCACATTATGTTTCCACCCGGGAAACGCTGGAGCGCGCCGTGGAACAGATCCGGGTCGATCTGGGTGAGCGGATCAGGTATTTTCGTGAGCAGAACATGCTGCTGGAGGAACAGCGCATTGAACAGCGCACTTTCTATGACATCGAAATGATGGAGGAAATGGGCTTCTGCCACGGCATCGAAAATTATTCCCGTTACTTCGACGGTCGCCAACCGGGTGAAGCACCCTATACCCTGATAGACTACTTTCCGGATGATTTTGTGTTGTTTGTGGACGAGTCACATATTACCATAGCCCAGACCGGTGCCATGTACCGGGGCGACCGCTCACGCAAGGAAACACTGGTCAATTATGGATTCCGTCTGCCGGCGGCACTTGATAACCGGCCGCTTAATTTTCAGGAGTTCCAGGCCCGTATCCGTCAGGCGGTCTATGTCTCGGCAACGCCGGCTGACTATGAACTTGAGGCGAGCGACGGTGTGTTTGTCGAACAGGTTATCCGTCCTACCGGGCTGGTCGATCCGGTTATTGAGGTGCGGCCGGTTACGGCACAGGCAGGTGGCTTTGGTCAGGTCGACGACCTGCTCCATGAAGTTCGCGAAACCGTTGCCCGGGGTGAACGGGTGCTGGTGACGACCCTGACCAAGCGCATGGCTGAAGAGTTGACTAATTATTATCGTGAACTGGGTGTGCGGATAAAATATCTCCATTCGGATATCGTCACTATCGAACGGATGCAGATTATTCGTGACCTTCGGCTGGGAGAGTTTGACGTCCTGGTCGGGATTAACCTGCTGCGGGAGGGACTTGATCTGCCGGAGGTTTCTCTGGTTGCCATTCTTGATGCTGACAAAGAGGGATTCCTTCGATCGCAGCGGTCATTGATCCAGACGTGTGGTCGCGCCGCCCGCAACATCAACGGTCGAGTGCTGATGTATGGTGACAGCGTGACCCGTTCCATGCAGGCGTGCATTGATGAAACCGGGCGTCGCCGGATCAAGCAGCTGGCCTACAATGAAGAGCATGGCATCACGCCAGAATCAGTTAAAAAGGGATTGCGCAGCATTTTGGAGTCGATTGAGGAGAAGGATTACGTCACGCAGCCTGCCGGGGTAGCCGATGCCGGTGAAGAATATCTCGCGCCAAAGGAAATTCCGAAACTGGTGAAAAAACTGCGCAAGGAGATGCTGGCAGCCGCCAAAGAGTTGAATTTTGAGAAAGCAGCTGCGTTACGTGACCGTGTGAAAAAGCTGGAAAGCATGGAGCTGGCACTGCGGTGAAGCTGCTGACTCCGACAAATCTAACGAATGTATTTCAGAGTACGGGTGAGCTTTTACCGCGTACCATCAGTGCCTTTCGCACGATGGTATATGCCCGCTTCCACGCCAATTCCCGCCCTATGGATTGGCGCGAGACCGCTGACCCTTACCATATTCTGGTATCAGAAATCATGCTTCAGCAGACCCAGGTTGAACGGGTCAAACTCAAATATACTGCGTTTCTGGCCGCCTTTCCGACAGTGTACGAATTGGCTGCCGCACCGCTGTCAGATGTGCTGCAGATATGGCAGGGACTTGGCTACAACCGTCGGGCGATGTATTTGAAGCGCTGCTGTGAGGAAATTGTTGCCCGGTTTGCCGGACAATTTCCTCACAGCGTTGTTGAGCTGCAATCGCTGCCGGGCATCGGACCCTATACCGCCCGGGCTGTGGCAGCGTTTGCGTTTGGTGTGGCTGAGCCGTTGATAGAGACCAACATCCGCACGGTTTTTATCCATTTCTTTTTCCATGACCATGATGTCGTCAGCGACAGCCAGGTCATGCCGCTGATTGCGGCGACTCTCGATCGGGACAATCCTCGATGCTGGTATTATGCCCTGATGGATTATGGGGTCATGCTCAAGCAGACTCATCCGAACCCAGGTCGCCGCAGCAGGCACCACGTACAACAGAGCCGTTTTGAGGGTTCAAACAGGCAGCTGCGCAGCCGCATATTGCGGGAAGTCATGGTGCGGCCGCACATATCCCTGAAGGAATTGGTTATAACCTTGGCGGTTGAGCCGGAAATGGTGCGGGGTAATCTTGAAGCGATGCAGCGGGAGGGGCTTCTGGAAAAAGAGAGCCGGGGATTTTGTGTTTCGGGGGAAAACAAACGGGGGTAACGCTGATGCGCTACCCCCGATCTGCATAAATCTATGGGTTAAAACTTATTTTTTGTGGCAATCTTTGCAACCTGTTGGTCCCTTTTTCATTTCAGTGTGGCAACCCTTACAGGTTTTGTGAGCGATGTCCTTGCCGAAGCCTTCGATTTTGCCGCCAGCCATTGTTGCGTGGCATTTGGTGCACTCTTTCAGAGCTGTCTGATGCTGCTTGTGTGGGAATGTTACTTTACCCATGGATGCTGGCAGTTCGATTACGTCTGATGCTAAGGCTGCTCCTGCGAATGCGGTAACTGCAAACATAGCTACTACGGCGGTGATTTTTTTCATCTGTTTTCTCCTTCAATGGTTTTTACTGCGTAATACGCAGACGTTATTTCACACTCATGTTCTACTAATTCACTTGTTGCCAATCATTTAGCATATTGAGTGCCAATCTGCAAGCACAAATGTAACCATACGAATTAACAGAGTAATATTTTTACAAACATTTTGCATGAACTACGGTAATGCCGCAATTGAGGCATTAGTGGGATTTTTTGAAGCAGTTTGGGGGTGAAAGAGCTTGCTATACAGCCTTGCAATTGAGTAGAGTTCGAACGCAGATAATTTACCAGGGAGGGATACACCACTATGCAGAATGTAAACAATAGAAAAGGTTTTACGTTGATTGAAATTATGGTCGTAATTGTTATACTCGCGCTTTTAGCAGCCTTGGTCGGCCCAAAGCTGATGGGGCGGACAGATGATGCCAAAATTACCGATGCACGGGTGCAGATCAAAAATATCGAGACGGCCCTCAAACTGTATAAGCTTGATAACGGCACCTATCCGACCACCGAACAGGGGCTTGGTGCGTTAGTGACAAAACCGACCGTCGGCGTGATACCAAAAGGGTACAAGGATGGCGGTTACCTGGAGAGCAAGAAAGTTCCCAAGGACCCATGGGGCACGGAATACCTCTATATTTCGCCCGGTGAGCATGGTGACTACGACCTCTTCAGCTACGGTTCTGATGGTACCAAGGGTGGTGAAGGGAAGAACGTCGATATTACCAGCTGGGATACGAAGTAGGATATTATTTTCACAATATAGTTGATATTTTGTGAATCTGCGCTATAGTTTGAACCGCTAAAGTATTATATTTATTATAAATAAATCTTTTTAGCGGTTGTAAAGCACATGCATGTATCTACGAAAGAGGAGGCGGTACGATGGCGCAGAAGTTTGTGTATTTCTTTGGTAATGGTCAGGCTGAAGGTCGGGCTGACATGAAAAATCTGTTGGGGGGTAAAGGGGCTAATCTGGCAGAAATGACCAGCATCGGTCTTCCTGTCCCGCCCGGATTTACTCTGAGCACAGAGGTATGTACGGAGTTTTACAAGAACGATAGTAATTATCCTGCCTCGCTGGCCGGCGAAGTTGCCGCCCATCTTTCCCAGGTAGAAGCCCTCATGAACCGGAAATTCGGTGACCCGAAAAATCCGCTGCTGGTTTCGGTCCGTTCCGGCGCCCGTGCCTCCATGCCGGGCATGATGGACACCGTCCTCAACCTTGGTCTCAACGACATCACCGTACAGGGCATCATCGCCCAGAGCGGTGATGAACGTTTCGCCTATGATGCCTACCGTCGCTTTGTCCAGATGTACTCCGATGTTGTCATGAATATGGATAAACACTCCCTTGAGCACCTGCTGGAGCAGAAAAAGGAAGAGCGCGGTGCTCACCTCGATACCGACCTGAGTGCTGCTGACTGGAAAGATCTGGTTGCGGCTTTCAAGGCTAAAATTAAAGAAGAACTCGGGGTCGCATTCCCTGAGGATCCGATGGATCAGCTGTGGGGCGCGATCGGTGCTGTCTTCGGTTCGTGGATGAACCAGCGGGCCGTTACCTACCGGCGCCTCAACAATATCCCCGCGGAATGGGGGACCGCCGTCAACGTCCAGTCTATGGTCTACGGCAACATGGGCGACGACTGCGCCACCGGCGTAGCCTTTACCCGTGACCCTTCCACCGGTGAAAATTACTTTTATGGTGAATATCTGGTCAATGCCCAGGGTGAAGACGTCGTCGCCGGTATCCGTACTCCTCAGCCGATCAACCGCGTCAAAGCCACGACGCTGCCGCCGATGGAAGAGGTTATGCCGGAATGTTATCAGCAATTGGTTGCAATCCGTTCGATTCTCGAAAAACATTACAAAGATATGCAGGATATCGAGTTTACCATTGAAAAGGGCAAGCTCTTCATGCTCCAGACCCGCAATGGCAAGCGTACCGCTCCGGCCGCCATCAAGATTGCAGTTGATATGGTTGCCGAGGGACTGATTGACGAAAAAACCGCTGTGATGCGTGTTGCACCATCTCAGCTTGACCAGCTGCTGCATCCTTCGCTTGACCCGAAAGCGGTCAAAAACATCATTGCCAAGGGGCTGCCGGCTTCTCCGGGTGCTGTCTCCGGTACGGTCGTCTTTACCGCAGATGAGGCTGAATCAGAGGCTAAAACCGGCCGGAAAGTGATTTTGGTGCGTATTGAAACATCGCCGGAAGATATTCACGGCATGCACGCTGCCCAGGGGATTCTGACCGCACGAGGCGGTATGACATCCCACGCAGCGGTCGTTGCCCGGGGCATGGGCAAGTGCTGCGTTGCCGGTTGCGGCGACATCAAAGTTGATTATGCAGGTCAGTGTTTCACTACCAAGGGCGGGGTTGTTGTCAAAAAAGGTGATATGATTACCCTGGATGGATCACTTGGCGAAGTTATGCTGGGTGCGGTACCGACGGTATCTGCCGAGTTAACCGGAGATTTTGCTCAACTGATGGAGTGGGTGGACGGAATCCGCCGCCTGAAGGTGAGGGCAAATGCCGATACGCCGCATGATGCCAAGGTGGCTCGCCAGTTCGGCGCTGAAGGAATCGGTCTCTGTCGTACCGAACACATGTTTTTTGATGCCGAACGGATTGCCGCTGTGCGTGAGATGATTCTGTCCGACGATGTTGAAGGGCGTGAACATGCCCTGTCAAAGATTCTTCCGATGCAGAAAGGGGACTTCATCGGCCTTTTCCGTGAAATGAAAGGGCTGCCGGTTACTATCCGCCTCCTTGACCCGCCGCTGCATGAGTTCCTGCCGCAGGGTGAGAAGGATATCGAGGACCTGTGCAAGACCATGAAGGTGCCGGTCAACGCTCTTAAACACAAGATCGAGACGCTGCACGAGTTCAACCCGATGCTGGGCCATCGTGGCTGTCGTCTGGGTATCACGTATCCGGAAATCTACAACATGCAGGTCACGGCCATCATGGAAGCCGCCTGTGAACTGGTCAAGAATGAAGGTTTCAGCATCGTTCCTGAAATCATGATTCCGCTGATTGCAACGGCCAAAGAGCTGTCAGTCCTCAAGCAGAACGCCGTCGCAATCTGTGATGAAACTATCGCCCGCTATGGTGTCGGGGTTGAGTACCTGATCGGCACGATGATCGAGCTGCCCCGGGCCGCCCTGACTGCTGACGAAATTGCGGTTGAGGCTGAATTTTTCTCCTTTGGTACCAACGATCTCACCCAGACAACCTTTGGCCTGTCACGTGACGATGCCGGCAAGTTTCTGCCGTTCTATGTCGACAACAATATCCTGCCTGAAGACCCTTTCGTATCGCTTGACCAGAACGGCGTCGGCAAGCTGGTCAAGATGGCCTGTGAATTGGGGCGTGACACCCGGCCGAATATCAAGCTCGGTATCTGCGGCGAGCATGGCGGCGACCCGTCATCGGTAATTTTCTGCCACAAAGTCGGGCTGGATTACGTCTCATGCTCACCGTTCCGGGTGCCGATTGCCCGGCTGGCTGCAGCCCACGCGGTTCTGGACGGCAAATAATGTAGAGATCCACGAGTTTCAGTTTCGTGAAAAAGTCCGTTCAGCTCCTGATAATTCAGGGCTGAACGGACTTTTTTTATGGCGTTAAAGTCGCACCACATCACAAACAGCCCACCGGTTCTGAACGCACCGCCTGCCGGTGGATGATGTGCTGATAATTCTGTTTGAAACCTATATTATTCGCGCTATAATACGAACAATATAAGTTTAGTTCGGAGTTAAATATGTTTGAATCCGTAATCGTTGACCAAAATCCCCATTGGGATGGGACCCTCTACCAGGAAGGGGTCTCACGCGGAATTCTCGGTAAGGTAAAAGGTTATCTGGATCTGCCCCACATTATCGCGCTGGTAGGTGTGCGTCGGTCAGGCAAGAGCACGCTGGTGCGGCAGACGATTAACCACCTGATACGAGACAAGGGGATACCTCCCCGGAACATACTCTTCCTCAATCTGGAAAACCCGCAATTCAGCCGTCACCGTAGCGATGTTTCCTACCTTGAGCGGGCCTATGACGACTATCTGAAGTTGGTTGCGCCGGTGGGGCCGGTTTATTGCTGTCTGGATGAGGTGCACTTTTTTCCGGAATGGCAGGTTTTCGTTAAGGCAAAGTACGAGCAGAAGGGGATAAAGTTCATTGTCACCGGGTCCAATTCGCACCTGCTCACTTCAGAGTTTATCACTCTCCTTTCTGGTCGGGCGATGCCGGTGGAGGTGTATCCGTTTTCTTTCCCGGAGTTTATTGCTGCCAATGGTCTGAACATCACTGACGCAGTAGCAGTGGCCAAGCAGCGTAACCGGCTGCGCAAACTACTTGACGATTACCTTCGCTTTGGCGGATTCCCGGAGACCAGCGCGGTGGAGTTACCGGAAATAAAAAAAGAACTTCTGGTGATGTATGCCAGAAACATCCTCTACCAGGACATAGCGCCCCGCTTTAACATCAAGAAGGCCGTTGATCTGGAGAATCTCTTTTTCTACCTGGCGTCAAATATCTCCTCGCTTTACAGTTTCAACAAGCTGGCGGCGCTGGTTGGTCTCAACGATAAGACCGTGAAGGAGTACCTGGGGTATTTCAGCGATGCCTATCTGCAGTTCACTCTCGACTCCTTTGCTTTTTCCGTGAAGGAGCAGATCAAAAGCCCGAAAAAGGTTTACGCGATTGACACAGGGATGGCCGGCGCTGTTGGATTCAGCTTCAGCGAAAATCTTGGGCATCTCCTGGAGAACCAGGTTTATCTGGAGCTGAAACGCCGAGGCCATGAACTTTACTACTACAAGACCGGCAATGGCCTTGAGGTTGATTTCGCCTGCTGTACCAGTGGCAAGATCACGCAATTGATCCAGGTCGTGCACACCCTGGGTGACGAGGGTACACGCAACCGCGAATTGCGATCACTGATCAAGGCGCTGGAAGAGACTGGATTGGAGCGCGGTGAGATCATCACCTATGAGGATGAGGAAGAACTTTCGATTGACGGTAAAATAATACGGCTGATCCCGGCTTTCAAATATCTGCTCAATATGGGGTCTGTCTGAAATGCAGTTGTGAGGTTCAAGTGCTATGCAAATACAAGCTGGCAATTTTCGAGGATTATCAGATCCGCAGAATTTACGACGAGGATGCCGAAACCTAGTATTTCTCAGTGGTTGATATCATCCAGGCGTCGCTACAGCAGCCTGATTTTCAGGCGGCGAGAAATTACTGGAAGGTGTTGAAAATCGTTTGAAAAAAGATGGCAGTGAGTCGGTTACAAATTGTAACCGACTGAAACAATGGCAGCAACCGGCATGCCTGAAAACAAGGTGGCAGGGAAGAAAGGTGGCGGCATTGCCCGGAAAACGCGGGTTGATCTTGATGAGAAGACCGGCAGGAGTGTGGTGACCGGGGAGAATTTTCTGCCGCCGGGGAGAAAGAAGATTTCGGATAAATGAAGTGGCGTGATTGTCAATTGTGTAGTTCTGGGACTGTTAAGCTACATTCAAAGTTTTCTCAATAGAAAAATAACAAGCAGCGTCCCCTCAGGGGTCCCTCAGGGGTCCCTCTCAGGGGTCCCTGACCCCACGGGTTCCTCTTCCTTCTCCTATCAACATTTCCAGGGTGTAACCTAATCCAGCGCCGTGGATGAATTGTTCTTACGGAACCAATTTCTTTACTTCACTCTCCGCCGTTGCCGGCATGCTCTGCCGTTCATAATCCCGCACATTCTGGACTATCTGTTTCGCCCTGGTCACCTTGTCCTTCCGCCATTGAGCCCAATCATACGAAACCGTGATGTTGTCAAACACCGTGAACAGGAAATCCTTCTGGTTGGTGCAACTCCAGAACGACAGCCCAATAATCCATTTTTCCAGACTGAATGAATCAAAGACGTAGCCGTTCTGGGCGTTCCAGTACTTCATCAACCGGATGGTGGGTTTGATAAGGTTTTGGTTGTTCTTGTTTTTCTCTGTCAGACTGCTGTTGAAGTCGTTGGGGTTGGTGTCCTGCCACCCCCCTGAACCATCAGGTATCTTGTACCCGGTCCCCCATGATGAAATTGCTGGCACCAGGTCGAATCTGATGTGGTTCAACTCCAGCACAATGGACGGGCTCGACTGCTTGATTTCCGAGGTGCTGTAATACTTCTCCGCGAACCGCTTTATCCGGTCCAGATAGGTTTGCGGCACGCTGCCGTCTTCCTTCAACACTATCATGTAATCGATGTCGGAATACTGGTCCATGGCCCGCGGCAGAATCGTGTCCCGGGTGGAAGAACCGAACCGGAACTGGGACACCAGATTGCTGTCGAACCATGACTTTGCACGGGTGTTAATGGTCGTAATAGAGGTATTGATAGATGTCTGCTCGGTCCCTGAAAGCACCGCTGCGCTTGCCTTGGCCTGCAGATGGCTGAGAACGGACATTACGGCTTCTCCTTGTCGGTCCTGTAGTGGTTTTCACCCTCATCGATACCCTGCCGGGCTTTCTCGAAGGCTCTTCTCGGTATTTCCGGACTGCCCTGATTTAACTCGTTGCGCCGCTGGGCAAGCGCTTTCAGCTTATCCGCATGAGTACAGGTATCCTCCGGTTCTAGTATTTCAATTTCCCGAAATATCCTGGTGTCGTTTCTCAGTGCAAGATACTGGTCGCCAGCGGTCTTGTGCGCCGAGGCTCGGTCAGTCGGTTTCAGGAACGTCACCAGGGCAGTGAGAATGGTGGCTGCCAATGAAAGTAGCGCCGCCAATTCCGGGCAGTCCTTTACGATTGCGGCTCCCGTTCCGGCCCCAAGTATTGTTGCCGGGATGCCCATCTAGTAGTGCCGCCGTTTCCAGGTATCCCCGGCGTTGAAATGCGACTTGGCCGAATGGACGCTGTCCTCCTCTATCCGTTCGGCTTCCTTCGTCAGGGCGCGTATGAGATTAGGGTCTAACATGTTCACCTGCTTCGAAGAAGTATTTGCCCCGTGGTACCGACTTTACTTCTTGTCAGAAGTTGTAGTTGTCGATTCGTTACTGGAGCTGGTATTGGTGCCTGTATTATTGTTCTGCTGAGGTTGATTTACGCTCTGGAAGAGGTTGACCACTTCATTCAGGCTTCTGTTCAGGTCCTTACCCAGGTCGCCGACTCCATTCAGGCTGCCCTGCAAACGTTCAAGTTTCTCGTCCGACATGACTTTCCTCCTTGATTATTGTTCTTGAGATGAGCCTGTCGATGTTCCGGCGCCAGTATTGTTGGCATTGACGTTAACATTGGCGTTCTGTTGAGCTTGCTCGACCCCTTGATAAAGGCTGCCAACGCCATTGAGACTCTTCTGTAAATCGCCGATTCCGTTCAAACTTTCATTGAGCTTTTCCAGCTTTTTCTCGGGCATGTTCATCTCCTTTTCTTGGGTTTGGCAGAAGAATAGTTTATGTGCCTGACGGTCAACGTGTCAACCGTGAGAGACTTGATATTTACGTAATTCGGTTGCTTGTTCCTGCTTTCATCATTCGCCGTTGTTTCCACTGCAGCCTTGGCCAACTTGTTCACCGATGCTTTCAGCCCTATGTAGGACGTCAGCAACAATCCGAGTGCAAAGCTCACGAGCATTACTGTATCAGCTATGCCCAACCACCGGTCTTTTTCGTAGTTTTTGTTCAGGCTCTTGGTAAGCACGACTGAATTGCGCTTGAAGATGAAAATTCCAGCTGCTATGGCAAAAATAAATGTCGCGATTGCGGCAATATACCAATAGATGTCGTTGTCCGATTTCGCTTCAATGACGTTGAGCAGAGTAACTAGAAGGCCAATTCCTCCTGATGCTATGGTGATTATGGTCTTGTCGGCTTCGAAGTTGGTGTTGACCCATGCCTGGTAGGTGGCCTCGTATAAGGCCGCCTTTTTCATCTTCAAGTCTTCGGCATCCTCATTGGGCTGAACAGTGGCAATAGTGGGTTGATGCGTTGTTACAGTTGTCTGAGGCCCTTTAGTTTTTCCTGGGGTTTTATTGGGCATAGCCCTTCCACCTGCCTTCTTCGTCGTAATCGAAGCATCTCTCAAACCCTCCGGCATTCCAAATGGCGTCGAATATTGGCTGCATTATCTTTCCACCGGCGAGGTCGGCGTCCAGAATAAGGATGTCGGGCAATTGCAGCACATCCCTGTCGATATAGGGATTCCTGAGCGAAAAGTACCTATTGCCAAGATGCAAGCGTCGGTGTTTCACGCTGGCCATAGTGACCATCAGCGAATAAGGTGGTTCCACCTCGAGTTGTTTCAGTGATTGCAGGGAAGCGGACAGGAACCGCAATAACTGCTCCTCATAATAGGTGATAGGAATACCTCTGTCGCGTTCATCGGCATTTAGTTGGTCCTTGTCTACACAAACCGATTCAATAATGCCAGACCGGAATAGCTGGGTGTAGGACAAAGTATGGGAAGCATCCTGGGTCTTTTCCTCCTCAAACGTCAGGTAGCCGTCCAGGTTGTATCTGCGGTTATAGCCAGAAGCGCCCAGCGGCATGAAGTGGATGCCCCTTTCCATCAACATCGACATATCCACTTGTTGTCCCGACCCGAAAGCGTCTACCGGCATGATGTGGGCGATGAACTTCGGTCCGTTGGCAAGGTTTAGTGGTGCTTCGCCGGATATTACCATACCCACTCGTTCGATATGGAATCGGCGAATTTTCTCTGCGAGGGACTCGGACATCAGGAACGCTTGGCGCAGTTCCGGGACGTCCAACTGATATTTGCCGCTGGAATGCCGTGCATAGAAGCGCCAATGATTCTCGATGCTGACCACGTGCGGGGCTGCCCAGCTCTTCGGGATATGGATGGCTAGGATGTAACGGGAATTCTGGAGAGAGACAGAGGTGATGGTAATCCCCGGTATGCGAGGCTCGGTGCAGTCCCGGATGAGGCTGATGAGTTTCAGCTTTTCCGCATCGGGGTTCTCAAGCTCTATGCCAGGCAGAGCGGTCGGGATGCCGCCTTCTTCCTTGATGCCGATGAGCAGGTAGCCACCGGCGGTATTTGCGAACGACGATACGTCGGCCAAGAACTCCCGCTTATCCCGGTCGCCAAACTTCAGGTCGACCTTGTAGTCGAGTGTCTTGCTCTCTGGGACCTTGTTCGTGATGAGCTCCTGGAAGTCGGCTTCGGTCAGTTGGTCCAGCGGTTTGTTGGTCAGAGACATGGTTACCTCTTTACTTACACATCAACTCCGAGGGTAAGCAATAGTTGACCCTCAGCGTGATCCTCAGCGTGGAATTCTGGGGACACCTTACTTAATTCCACTCACTATTTTCTGCACAGCCCCCACCAACATCGGCAAATCGTCACGAATCGTATTCCAGACAATCTCCAGATCAACCCCAAAATATTCGAGAAACACTAAAGGGGTCGCGTCTCCATTATCCATTTTCTGTCGAGTGAAGGCCTTCTCTTAGCCCCGAGCCGCTTCCGCTGCAATATGCCCTGCAAGTGTGGTCACAAAAGTCTTTAACCCTGTCAATTCAGAAAGTTCCTTATATTCTCCAGTACCGGAAGCAGTACGCGGCGACACAATCACGGAAGCAGTAGAATAAAGCTGCTCTTGCATGAGTTTCCGACACATGATGTTATACCGCGCGGCATAGGAAGCCCCGGCAAATTCAGGGAGCAACTTGAAATGAGGGGAAGCATTTCGCACAGGGGAACGCGAACCTTCGGAGTCCTCAAGCATCATCATCCAGCCTACGAAAGGGCGCGAGTATTCTCCAAAAGCTCCTTCCCGGTACGCTGTCCACAGGTCATGAGCCGTTCCAATTGCCTCTTCAGCCCTGTTGTTGAAATTGTTACCAAATGAAGGCCCGACATGGCTCTTGAACTCCAACGCTGCTATTAGCCGCCCCTGGTTGATTACCAGCATATCCCACAGCTTGGTAGGTCTGAAATAACCCGGCAAGGTGAGAACGCGGCGGGCAAGGTGGATATCGGCATGCTCAAGGCCGTTGGCGTGAACAATATCCTTCACCAAGGCCAGGAAACCATCCATATTTTTACCGGCTGTAACGCTGGCTCGCTCGCCCTGGTCCTGCTTGCCGTTTTCGATCTGCTTTTGCCGGGCAGCCTCACGGCTCCCCCAAAATGCTTTTACAGCTTCGCGGGCCTTTCCTTCATAATTCACAAGATCAATCGCCATGCTGATCTATTTACCATTTCCGCCAATCGCGGACCTTTCCTGTTGTGACAATTCAAACAATTCAAACGTAGCCCGGTTGCAAGCATCAATGTCGTCAGCCTTTGCCGCCTCAATGAGAGCATTACGTAAGCGCTCGGAAACGTCCGACCAGCGGGGAACGCGAATTCGCCTGAGATATTGCGCCTGGAAACGCAGATAGCCACCGCGCATCTGAATTGAATAAATCGAAACAAATAGCTTTGCAATGCCAGATTGCAATACTGCCTGGAGAGCGGTTAAATCCCATTCTACAGAGGTGATATAATAAAGATTGTGATGCGGGTATAAGCGGCCATCTTCATAAACTATGTGGGCTTCACCTTTGATGTCGGGGATCAACAGCTTATGCTTACTGGCTATTTCAGGAGTTATCCGGTCAATGGTCTTGTACCAGTTCTTGGGGTTGTTTTGAGCACAGTTCCTCTTGCTGATTACGTCCCTGCGTAGTTCCAGGTATTCGGCCAGTTTAGGGTAATCTGATAGATTTACCAGTGAGCCATTATCATTGAATGGGTTTATCACTCCCATTCCCTGCCATGTAACTTTCCCGCTTTTTATATCCTTGGTCGTAACAAGAGGAAGCTTGCGGTCAGGCTCAACGTCCAACTCCTCATAGCTGCCGATAAAAGCCTTGTCAGCTCCCGTTGCGACACCAATTCCGACCTTGCATCCCGCCTCTTCAAGAGCCGGAAACCTTTTCTCCAGTCGCCGCACAAGTGCCAATTGGTCAAAGGAATGGAGTATCCACGGTTCGGAGCCGTTTACAACCTTTACAACCTCGGTCACGCCGCTATCAACCGCAACAGTATCATTCTTCAAGGCAGCCGCAAGCTGTTTCAGGGTTGCCCGGTCTATCGAGGGACGGTGAGCCAGACGGGTTGAACGGTGGGTTGAACCGGGTTTTTCCCGCGAAATGATGGTGATTGCAGGGTAAGCGCTCACTTCCGATTGGAAGGCCGCTGTATCAACCATATCAACATAGCATTTCAGGTGAAAACTTTTTGCTACCAGTGCCCGGAGCGGACCGCCATAACGATTTTTCATCCAGCGATCCGCACAGATAAAACCGAGTGTACCGCCCGGTTCCAAGAGTTTCAGGCTGCGCTCGATAAACGGCACATATAAATCGGCCCTGTCGTAAATGGTTTCAAAGCGTTCCCGGTATGCGGCCATAAGTTCATCAGGGATCAGCTCTTGCCGCACATAAGGAGGGTTGCCAACCGTGAAGGTGAACAGGTGCGGCAACTCCACAAGCAGGAAATCACCTTCAATAATCCAGGCCGAAACCAGTTTTCCGGCGTCTTTTAATGGAACCTCTGAATGTATCAAGAGCTTTAATAACTTCGCCCTGACTTTTTCGATACTGGCATGATCAACCTCTACCGCCCGTATTGCTTGGGCCAGATCATCGAACATGCAGGAGCCTTCATGACGGTTTTTGGCGTAGGCAGACAAAAGGCGTTCAACGGCGACGAGAAGGAAATCACCATTCCCGATGGAAGGTTCAAGCAGGCGAGAATTGTATAGAGGCTTATCGTCCGTATACCCTGAAAGATCCAGGATAAACTCGACTGTTTCACGGCGGGTATAAACGGCACCACGCTCCTTGATTCCGGGAGCGACCATAGGTTTCGAGGGCGGGTATACCGCAAACAGGGGGAGTTGCCGTCCTTGGTTTATGGTGACATGCTTGTGCAATCCAGGCATTTTCTTCCGGCTTTCTCTCTTGAGCTAAATTTGCCCAGCAATGTACATCAAATTAACCTTCAATCCTAAACAACTTCTCCCCCAGCGACAACTTCACCACAAATGCTCTTCTCGATTCAACTCTACCGGCAATTCATCTTTGAGAACTCAAAACCTGCTCAACATGAGCCACAAGCCCGCTAACCTTTTCAAGCACCTCTTCCCGCTCCGGAAAACCACAATCGTCCCCTGCATCGTCATATCTGAAATGCACGGCAAAAATGGTCAGGAAGTTCCGGGGACATCTTATTCCACGCCTTTGACCTTAGTGACCTACAGCCCCATCACCGGCACCCCATCCCACGTCCGCCCTTGCAGCAACCGGGGAATTCCGGTGTCAGCTTATTTAATTCCGTCCACTATCTTCTGTACAGCATCAACCAGTTTCGGCAGATCGTTGTGAATGGTGTTCCAGACTATTTCCAGATCGACCCCGAAATATTCATGCGCCAGCAGATTACGAAAATCCTTGATATCTTGCCAGGGAATGTCCGGGTAACCATCCTTCAATGTCGTCGGCAGCCTCGCCGATAATTTCAAACTCGCGTATCACCGCCGAGTACCGCATGCGATCATGTACAAACCCGTCGCTAGTCATGTTTTGAACATACGACTGAATTGCAGTACCGGCATCGAGAATGTCCTGACAATAGAGAAGGTGCGGACGCTCAGACATGGATGATTTCCTTGGCGACCAACTCCCGCGCCAGCGGCTTTAACGTGCTCTCTATTCCCAGATCAACCGTCTTGCCGAACTGTTGTTCAAGATAACGCCTGATTCCGAAGAAGTTGCTCAAGGATTTATTTTCGGGCTTAAGTTCAATGGCAATGTCAATGTCCGAATCTTCACGAGCCTCTCCCCTAGCATAACTGCCGAAGAGGCCGACACTGACCACTCCGAAGCGCTGCGCCATTTCATCCTTGTGCGTCTGCAAGAAAATGATGATGTCGTTTTTTGTACTGACCATTTGCAGCTCCTTGGCTGAATTAACGGAAGTATACGTTTGCACTGGTTAAAAAACAACTCATACCCTGATGCGCGTCCCGACTCTTTCAACAAACCAAAACCTGCTTTTATTAACTGGGGTGAACGGGAGAAGCGACCTACGAAACCGTTCCATTCTCCAGAGATTTTACCATTTGGTATCTGACTTTCAGTGCTCCAAACCGTAACACCTCAGACCCATGCAGTATCTTGATAATCCGCAGGAGTGATCCCTTCTTAACGTACACTGCAATGTACGAAGTCCGTAGAATGACGAGCTCCATTGTGCCGGCCACTCTTCCCTGTTTCCCCCGACGAGAAACAGGTGGCAACATCATTGAAACTTGCTGATATATTTCATTCGTTACATTTATTGCGGCTTCGAGGTTGTCTTTTGCAATATATTCAAGAATCGAATCTAAATCTGCTTCGGCCTCTGGCTCCCAAACTATATTCACGTCTGGCACGTCAGACCGCCTTTTCAAGAAGGGCTGCCTGCTTGGCTTTCAGCCGCGT
The DNA here is from genome assembly GCA_043743795.1 of Geobacteraceae bacterium. Lineage (GTDB taxonomy): Bacteria > Desulfobacterota > Desulfuromonadia > Geobacterales > Pseudopelobacteraceae > JACRCG01. The sequence continues at coordinate 4,097 of JAYTVV010000242.1, read as the reverse complement.
ACCAACGTCCTCATGTGAAGCCGATACCCGACCCGGCTGATTCACCTTTGCCAGTACCGATTCTACGTGCTCTCTAAACCAACGATCATGCTCAGCTGAAGCAGTGGCGTTAAGCTTCAATTCAAAAGGTAAGCCCTTCACAGTATTAACCTGGCGGATAAAGAGCCGAATCGCCTCGCTCATAGTGAGGCCCAAGCTTTTGAATATTGACTCACACTCAAGTTTTTCCATTTCGTCAACGCGAGCTCTAATAATGGTTTCTGACATGAGTATTACCTCCATAATATTGTAGCCTATTGTAGCTACATCATGTCATCTTTGCAATTCATTTGGTCTTATGCATCATACGTTTTTGCAGGTTCACAGAAACCTCGTAGCTACATGATTCTAATGCGGTCTTTGTCGGATTTGCACGGAAGGGTAACACGTGTGAGAGGCGGTTTGCCCGGATGACAGTAAAGGGGCAAGCCAGGTTGCTTGCCCTTTACAAAAACCTGAAGGTATTCCGGCAAATCCTTCACTACTTGATTATCATCAACGATAGGTAATCAGGAGAATGCGCGGTAATCTCGTCAAAATCGGTCAGCACCTTCTGGCGCGAAGAGCCGACCCGTTCAACAAAGACGGTCGTCTGCTCTTTCCCGGTTGCCCGGAGAAGTTCGATAATTACTTGAAAAAGTGGTTTGACCTTCAGGAGCACGACGGTTTCGTATGACTCCAGAGCCGCTTTAATCACCTCTATCCCGGCAGTGGCCGGAATCACCACCATTTTTTCATCTCCTTCAACCAGCGGGAGCGCCGCCTCAGCAGCAGCGGCATTAATGCTCGATATCCCGGGGATTATCTCCACAGAAAGTTGCGGCCACTGTTCGCGGAAGATGCGCAGCAGGTAGATAAAGGTCGAATAAAACAGCGGGTCGCCAATGGTGATGAAGGCGACGGAACGTCCCGCTTCCGCATGGGTTGCAATCAGGGTCGCTGCCTCCTGCCAGGCGGGGATCAAGCGGCTTTTGTCCGAGGTCATGGGGAACTGGTGGACGATAATCTCCTGGCGACTCTCGTCGATGAATTCGCGGATAGTACCAAGCGCCACACTGGCTTCGGACGGGTTGGATACTGGTGCGAGGATAACATCAACACTCCGCAGAACCCGTTCGGCCTTGCGGGTCAACAGTTCCGGATCGCCAGGGCCAACTCCAATTGCATATACTGTTGCCACTATTCGCCACCCTTCCGGGCTGAAATAACGTAGACCGGGTTTTGAGCTTCAAACATTTTGTATTCGGTCAGATTGCGCGTCCTGGCGACATTGATGCACGTTGCCTCAACGGTAAAACCGTGGTCTTCAAGAAACTCAACCGCTCTGGTGAGCGTATCCAGAGTCACGGCGTTGATAACGACAACGCCATCCGGTTTCAGGCGCTGTGAAACGATGTCGATAATTTCGTCAAGTTTTCCGCCGGCGCCACCGATGAAAACGCGATCCGGATCCGGCATGTCATCCAGTCCGTCCGGGGCATAGGCTTCAATCAACTTTATATTGCGTGTACAGAATTTCTTCAGATTTTCAGTGATAAAGCCGATACATTGCGGATTCTTTTCAACGGCAAAAATCCGGCCCCCCGGCATCAGATTGGAGGCTTCGATAGAAACGGAGCAACTTCCGGCACCGATGTCCCAGAGCACCAGATCATTTTGCAGTTGAAGCTTGGCCAGAGTAACTGCCCGTACTTCAACTTTGGTAATCAGTTTTTTCGAAGTATGAAACTCGTCATCTTCAATACCGATCAACGGATAGTGGACAAGATTCGGTTCATAGGTGCGGATCAGGATCAGGATATTCAATTCGGATGCAGAAATATCCCGCAGCCCACGTACCGTCGTTTTGGTGAATTTCTCACTTGGCATGCCCAGATCTTCGCAAAGCCACGCTTCATAGCCTTCGGCACCACGGTCGATCAGTTCTGCGGCGACTGCCGCCGGCGTATTGATTGCGTCGGTCAGTACGCACGCTTTTTCGGCGGCGATAATTTTGTCAATGGCCTGATGCATGCCGCGACCGTGCACCGACACAAAAATGCCGTCGTCCCACGGTTCCTTGATCCGGGCAAAGGCATATTGCATGCTGGTTACATTGGGGAATATCTCGATGCGTTCTTTCGGGAGATTGCGCAGCAGGAAGCGGGAAATGCCGAAAAAAGTCGGGTCACCGGAGGCAAGTACAACCACCCGCTGTTCGGTCTTTTTGAGAAAATCGATCAGCTGCGGCAGATCACCCAATTCTCTCTTTTCGCCGGCAAAATCAGGAAAAACCGCCAGGTGCCGCTGATGGCCGATCATGATGTCGGTCGAGCTGATAATCTCCAGCGCCCTGGCCGGAAACCCGTCCCAACCGGTAAATCCTGCGCCTATCAGATAAATCATTTGCTGTGCCATGGTGTGTTCCCCATCTCGGAAGTCAGTATAATTCCAATTCCAAATCAAAGCGTCTTCTTCGTTGGCTCGTCCTCAGCTCCTCAACATACTGACGGGTATGCTTTCGTCGCTTCGATCCTCGTCGCCTTGAATCCATCTTTGATTTGAAATTGGTATAATTTAGCGCCGGACTATATCACTCAGACTGCTAAAAAGCACCAGATTACTTTGAGTTTACAGCACTTTTACATTACCATTTGTATTCGTTCCAGCAACGCTTCTGCGGTAAACGGCTTCTGCAGATAATTGATTTCTTCCTCCAGTATTCCACCCCGCAGGCTGGGGTTTATGGGGTAGCCGGAGATGAAAACAACTTTGAGAGAAGGCATCTGTACGAGCAGTTGCTCGTACAATTCCGGGCCATTCATGCCGGGCATGACAACATCGGAAACCAGCAGATCTATTTGGGCGTCGCTGCTGGACAACAGCTCAATAGCCTGGTGCGGGTCGGCAGCTGCCATGACGGTGTAACCGAATTCTGACAGCATTTCCTGTACCAGGTCCCTGACCATCTCATTGTCCTCAACCAAAAGAACAGAAATTTCATCCGTGAACTTTTTACCTGGCGCCGGTGTAACGTGCGGCTCCATCAGAGGTACTTGGGCGCAGGTGGGAAAATAGATATTGAAGGTCGATCCCTCTCCTTCATGACTTATAACGGAAATATGGGCATCATGCTGCTTGACGATACCGTAGACGGTTGCCAGACCAAGGCCGGTACCATGACCGGCCTGCTTGGTGGTGAAAAAAGGTTCGAAGATATGATGAATGACCTCATTACCCATGCCGCAGCCGTTATCCCGGAACGACAGCAGCACATATTCACCCGGTGCCATACCGGGGTGCATGAGGGCGTTTTCTCCATCCATTTGCATTTTGCAGGTTTCAATAGTAATTCGCCCCTGGGATCCGTCAAAAGCATCCTGGGCGTTAACGGTCATATTGAGAATTATCTGCTCAATCTGGGTATTGTCACCTTTGATGAATGAGCCTTCCGGGTCAAGTATCAGGTCAATACGGATACTTTCCCGGATGGTGCGGCGAAGAATAGTATTAAACGAGAGGATAACCTCGTTGAGATCAATGACTTCAGTGGTTATTGACTGGCGGCGGCCAAAACTCAGAAGCTGCTGGGTCAGTGCCTTGGCTTTGTGGGCGGCCTTGATTATGCCGGCAAGCTTTGGCGTCAGCGGATCGCCATTTGGAACAGCCGCTGCAGCCATTTCTGCATACCCCATAATAGGGGTAAGCAAATTGTTGAAATCGTGAGCTATTCCACCTGCCAGGTGACCAATTGCTTCCATCTTCTGTGCTTGGCGGAGCTGTGTTTCCAGCTGTCTCTGGTCGGTTATATCACGGCCAAGAATGACCATACCATTGCGGCTGCCGTCAGGTTTGTACAGCGGGATCTTGATAGTGTCAAAGATGTGCGGCCTGCCGTCGCTGCCGGGAATTAATTCTTCGGCATGTGTCAAACATTGCTGTTCCCATGCGGCGTTATCCGTGTGTCGGCATGCTGCCAGCTTGTATGTTCAGCAGCAAGCACTTATGTTCTCTTTACTTGGGTATGGCAGCCTGATGTCGCCTTGGAACTTTACGATTCCGTGACTGAGCATATGCGC
>JAYTVV010000241.1:0-3888 GCA_043743795.1 Geobacteraceae bacterium | reverse complement strand
CCGATACTATTGCCGAGGCGACCCGGCGTATGAAGAAGGGAAGTTCTCGCGGCACGGTTAATTTCAACTCCAACGGCTCGATTCCGGAACGGGTGCAATTGCTTTGTGATGCGGGAATGGATTCGTTCCGTTTCTCGATGAACTCGGTGCGCGAAGACACCTACAACCGCTATTATCGTCCCAAGGGATACCACTTTAACGATGTGCTCCGTTCTGTGAATGTAGCCAAGCAGGCCGGGCGCTTCACTTCGATCAACTATCTGGTCTCACCGGGCGTATCAGATGCACCGGACGAGGTTGAAGCTCTGGTGAAGTTTGTTGCGGACACCAATATCGATATGATTCAGATGCGTAATTTGTCCATAGACCCGGACTATTATAATCGGGAAATGGGAGCGCAGGGAAAGGGGATCGGTATGTACCGGCTGCTGCAGCGCCTGAAAAAAGAATTTCCTCGTCTGCAGTTCGGCTATTATAACCGCACGAAAGAAAATTTTTACCCTCCTGATCTTGAAACCGGCTGGCCGGTTTCAACCCGTTAGCTGGCCAGAAATCCGTTTTTTCCACTTGACCGGACAAGACCCAGTTAGTATCGTTTACGGAGAAAGGGGGATGCGCGACATGCTCATACAGGTAGTATACACCGACAATCGTTTTGATTATGTGAACGAGAAACTTCTTAATCAATTGATAAAGTCAAACGAGATCAAGCGGTTCAGGCGGCTTTCCGGATGGGTGACTATTGGTGTCGATCCGTTACGGCAATTTCAGCGCGGTTCCAAGCACAAACCCGTGGCTGAAACGAAGCGAATTGTTCAGGTGAAATACAACGACAATCGCTTTGATTATGTTAAAGGGGACACGCTGGATACACTGATAGGCTCAAATAAAATAGTAAAAATAAAGCGGATAACAGGATGGATTACGGTCGGTGTTGATTCTCTGCGAAAACCGAACCGTGAGCATACGTATAAATATCCCAACGAAGTAAAGAAACTTTAGTATATGGGAGCACGACGAGGGAAGCTGATCAGTTCCTTTCGCCGAAGAATGAATCAAGCCGCGAGACAAAACCTCCCCACTGCAGGTACACCCTCCACAAAATATTTTATATACCCCTTGATTTTTGAAAGGACGCTGTTTATATTCCGTGAGTATTAGCACTCAGCGACTGCGAGTGCTAATTTCAACGTCATCATCACACCCCACAAGGATAGAAAGGAGAAGTACAGATGAATTTACGACCACTTCAGGACCGCATCATCGTCAAAAGAGTAGAGGAAGAAACCAAAACCGCCGGGGGCCTTTTCATCCCTGAGACAGCAAAAGAAAAACCACAGCGTGGAGAAATCGTTGCAGCCGGTAATGGCAAGAAAACAGAAGACGGCAAAGTGTTACCGCTGGATGTAAAAGTCGGCGATATCGTTCTGTTCGGCAAATATGCCGGCACTGAAGTTAGAGTTGATGGCACTGACTACTTAATGATGCGTGAAGACGATATTTTAGCTGTTGTAGAATAAATCGTAGGGGCGAATCTTGTATTCGCCCAGCTCTGCAGGACAACGCCATAATCGGGCGATCACAAGGATCGCCCCTACAAACATACATCACACACGGAGGAACACCACATGGCAGCAAAGATTATTAAATTTGACCAGGACGGTCGTAACGCCATCCTTAAAGGCGTAAACGTTCTTGCCGACACAGTTAAAGTAACTCTCGGACCAAAAGGCCGCAACGTTGTTATCGACAAGTCATACGGCGCACCGCTGATCACTAAAGACGGCGTAACAGTGGCTAAAGAAATCGAACTGGAAGACAAGTTTGAAAACATGGGCGCACAGCTGGTGAAGGAAGTTGCCTCCAAGACTTCCGACGTTGCCGGCGACGGCACTACTACTGCAACTGTTCTTGCCCAGGCTATTTACAAGCAGGGCTCCAAGCTGGTTGCAGCAGGTCACAACCCGATGGAAATCAAGCGCGGTATCGACAAGGCTGTTGAGGCCATCGTCGCTGAACTGAAGAAAATTTCCAAGCCGATCAAGGACCACAAAGAAATCGCTCAGGTTGGCACAATCTCCGCTAACAACGACAAAACCATCGGTGACATCATTGCCGAAGCCATGGAAAAGGTCGGTAAAGAAGGTGTTATCACTGTTGAAGAAGCAAAGGCAATGGAAACAACACTTGAGACTGTTGAAGGGATGCAGTTCGATCGTGGCTATCTCTCTCCTTACTTCGTAACTGATCCTGAGCGTATGGAATGTTCCATCGAAAACGCTATGATCCTGATCCATGACAAAAAAATCTCCAACATGAAGGATCTCCTTCCGGTTCTTGAGACAAGCGCAAAATCAGGTCGTCCACTTTTGATCATTGCTGAGGATATCGATGGCGAAGCTCTGGCAACTCTGGTTGTCAACAAGCTGCGCGGCGTTCTGAATGTCTGTGCTGTTAAGGCTCCGGGCTTCGGCGACCGTCGTAAAGCAATGCTGGAAGATATCGCCATCCTTACCGGTGGACAGGTTATTTCTGAAGAAGTCGGTTTCAAACTCGACCAGACAACTGTTGAGATGCTCGGCCAGGCCAAGCGCATCACCATCGACAAAGACAACACCACCATCATCGACGGCAATGGCAAGGAAGAAGCTATCCAGGGCCGCGTCAAGATGATCCGTGCTCAGGCTGAAGAATCATCCAGCGACTACGATAAGGAAAAACTTCAGGAGCGTCTCGCCAAGCTTGTTGGCGGCGTAGCTGTTATTAAAGTCGGCGCAGCAACTGAAGTTGAAATGAAAGAGAAAAAAGCCCGCGTTGAAGATGCACTGCACGCAACACGTGCTGCTGTTGATGAGGGCATCGTCCCTGGAGGCGGTGTAGCATATATCCGTGCCATGTCTGTTCTGAACGGCCTCACATTGCAGAATGAGCAACAGTTCGGCGTAAACGTGATCAAGGCTTCCCTTGAATCACCAATCCGTCAGATCGCAGAAAATGCAGGAATCGATGCTTCCATCGTAGTTGACAAGGTCAAGAACGGCACAGATGCCTTTGGATACGACGCCGCGAATGATGAATATGTCGATATGATCGCAGCCGGCATCATCGACCCGACCAAAGTATCCCGCAGCGCACTCCAGAATGCAGCGTCAATTGCAGGCCTGATGCTGACAACCGAAGCACTGATCGCCGAGAAGCCGAAGGATGATTCGGCCGGCGGCGGCATGGGCGGCGGAATGCCTGGTGGTATGGGCGGCATGGGTGGTATGGGCGGCGGAATGTACTAGCCAATACCGAACAAATTTATACGGATAATGCAAAAAGAAAAGCCTTGAGAAATCAAGGCTTTTCTTTTATTTATTGCCATACCCATTCAAACAGTAGGCGGATTCAAGTCTGAAGTGCAACTTTTGTAAGTGAATTAAAGTGGTGAGCTGCGTTACTATCAGCGCCACTTTAACGACCAAGTAAAAGGTGCCCGGATGACGTGCCATCTGGGCCGCGCTGAACTATTCTACACAGACGCGTATCCATACGCCATACGTCGGCAGAAGTTTCATCTGGCTATTCCGACGGATAAGGGAAATACCGGAAAAGTCGAGTGTGTGGCCTTTCTGTAGCAGGAGAATCCCCGTCTTACTGACCACGTCACGGGAGAGTTCCAGGCCGGTGATCAGATCACCGGGGGGGACCTCGGCCTCAGCTGTAGAGCCCGTCTTTTTCCCCTCATAATAGACGATGTGCGTAATCCCGTTAAAGTATGGTATCAGGCGGGGATCAAGCAGCGTGCCGGCATGAAAACGGGCATTCATGAGGGCATAATCGGCCCGTTCACCATTCACGGAACTCGCCGCCTGTTCGATGTGATCCGCTATGGCCACCAGGCGG
>JAYTVV010000240.1:0-21074 GCA_043743795.1 Geobacteraceae bacterium | reverse complement strand
TTGATTTTCAGGACATTGTCTTTTTGATGTCTTGAAAATCAACCTATTACCCCATTGCAGAAGATTGAGTTAGGGCCAACCCGCCAGCCTTGAAACACTTCCCAGGGCGTGCAACAGAGTCTGTTCACGCAGTCCCTACTTCGGCAAGGCCTGGCGGGAAAATCATATTGCTTGAAGGTTATGTGTCTGCTTTTAAGCTGCTTCCTTCATCAGTTCAAAGTCAGTTTCCCTGGGTAGTTCTGGGGACAGTATATTGAACTATACAGCAATTTGTTTTGGTCCTGGTTTTTGTGGACGGAGTGTTCTTTCAAGCAGTGTTTCAATATGATCAACAAATGCCTCTTGGCCAAGCGGTCTGCCGGAACGTTAGTGTTTGTGGAAGGTCGTCATTTCGTCCTCGGATGACAACGTCAGAAAATCTCTCCAGTTTCCAACCATTGCAAGCAACGGTTCAACTTTGACCAGCTTGTCGTCCTGAGCCAGCAGGTGGGCTTGGGCGCTGCTCCAGAAATACTCCTCCGGGCGCTCAACAATTCCGGCCGCTACCGGGTTCATTTCAACATAACGGGCTGCTGCCAACAAATAGCTTTCGTCTATCGGAAATGATGCAAGCTCGTTATGCCGCCAGCGGCAGATTATCGAGAGTTGTTACTTCCACCAATGCCTTCTTTGAACGAGCATCAGCAACAATACTCTCCAGGCGGGCAGCTACAGCGTCAGAAAACCACTCGGCGCCGCATTGCTCGCAAACCGTTGCCGGAACATGCCGCACTACCACCACCCCGAATCCCATATCGACGGAAAACAGGGTGTAACCTTCTGTTTTGTTACCTTTACAGAGTGGGCAACTGCTCGTATTGGTATCTTTGTGAGCCATCACGTTCTCCTTGTACGAAAGTCTGCATGAAAATGCAGAATGTCCGGATAATATGCGGTGATAATAAAGACGGTTTCGGATTCAGGATCGAATGCCACAACGACATGCAGGGGTATCTCGGCCTGGTTACCCAACATGAGGGCGCTGGGAAATGGATGATCAGACGGATATTGTTCTATTATTTCACCTGTACATACTACGTCCAGCACAGCAGATCGTGAAATTCCACGCTCCATCATCCGCTCTAACGCATGACGATTCCATTCAATGCTGTTATTGCTGACAGAAGCTGCAATGGCTTGAAGGCAAATAAAATGAATGTCTGACTCGTTTTTCACTCGACTCTTACCTCGTCAGCTGCGAGTTCAGATAGGCATTGATGACATCCATATAAATCTCGCGCGGCTTGCTGGTGCCGTCGCTTTGGGCGATCATCCCCTCGCTCTCCATCATCTCAACGATTCGCGCCGCCCGGTTATAGCCGATGCGCAGTTTGCGCTGCACCATTGAAATACTGGCCTGTTTGGTCTCAACAACCACTCGAAGGGCATCCTCCCAACGTTCGTCCTGCTCCTCCTCATCAATGCTGCCCTTTTCATCGCTATCTTTCATCTCCAGAATGGACTTCTCATACACCGGCTTGCCCTGTTTCTTGAGGAAATCAACCACCCGCTGTACTTCGGCGTCGGAAACAAAGGCGCCGTGGATACGCTGCAGGCGTGAGGTTCCGGGTGGCATATAGAGCATGTCACCGTTGCCCAGCAGGCTTTCGGCTCCGTTAGTGTCAAGAATGGTGCGCGAATCAACCTTTGACGTCACTTGGAACGAGATGCGCGACGGTAGGTTGGCCTTGATCAGGCCGGTTATGACATCAACCGAGGGACGCTGGGTCGCCAGGATGAGATGGATACCGGAAGCACGGGCTTTCTGGGCCAGGCGGGCGATGTGTTCCTCTACCTCTCTGCCGGCCACCATCATGAGGTCGGCAAGCTCGTCAACAATAACGACAATGTAGGGGAGGTGGCTATGTTCCAGGGCATCGCCATCATCAACCACAAAGGGGATCGGATCAACATCGGCGACGCCCCCCTCGCGGAGTTCCTCCAGATCTTCGATGATTTCCGCATCTGATATTGAACCATGCTCTTCCAACTCCAAAAGCTCACCGGCCAGCTTTTTGTTGTAGGAATCGATGTTACGGACACCCTTGTCTGACAACAGCGCATAGCGGCGCTCCATCTCGTTGACCGCCCATTTCAGCGCCAGTGACGCCTTTTTCGGCTCGGTGACAACCGGCAGCAGCAGGTGCGGAATCCCCTCATACATGGAAAACTCCAGCATCTTGGGGTCAACCATGATCATACGGACATCTTTTGGCGTCGATGTGTAGAGCAGGGAGAGAATCATGGTGTTGATCGAAACAGACTTGCCGGAACCGGTTGAGCCGGCTACCAGCAGGTGCGGTGCCTTGGCCAGGTCGGTTACGACCGGAAGCCCGGCGATATCTTTGCCCAGGGCCAGCGGCAGCTTCATCTTGCTGTGGGAAAAATGTTCGCAATTGAAAATTTCCCGCAGAAAAACCATGTCGCGATCACGGTTCGGTACCTCAACGCCGACCACGCCCTTGCCGGGAATCGGCGCGACGATGCGGATCGACATGGCCTGCAGCGCCATAGTTAAGTCATCGGTAAGGCCGGCAATTTTGCTGATCTTGATACCGGGTGCCGGAGCGTATTCATACATGGTGATGACCGGGCCGGGGCAGATTTCGACCACTTCGCCGTCAATGTTGTAATCTTTGAGCTTCTTCTCCAGCAGCCGCGCGTTCATGGTCAGAGCTTCACGATCGAGGGTTTTTTCAGTAGCCGGCGGCACATCCAGCAGCGAGAACGGCGGGGTATGAAAATCCCCTTCGGCTTTGATGAATTCAAAGGTTTCCTGTACGGCGGCGGTTTTAGCGTCTTCCTTCTTCTTATCCTTTTCCTTCTTGATGAGATTAAGTTTTGGCGGCGGCGGTGCCAATGGCTTGATAACCGGACCACCCGGCGCTGCTGCAGGGAGTCCCTCCTGCTTTGCCTTGACGCGTTCCTGCTCCGTGCGGTCCTGGGTGCGGCGTTCCTGCCAGGCGTTCCACTTGTGTTTGAAGTTTTCCAGCCACCAGCCGGCAAACAGGATGAAGGAAAACTTCGAAAGGATCATGATCGTTCCCGCCAGCAGCGGCAACAGCAGGAGCAGAGCGCCGGTGACGCCGACGGTGTTTTTGAGAGCACGGGACATTATCACGCCGACCGCCCCTCCGGTTGCCACCTGCTGACCGAACAAAACCGTCTTGTCACGGAAAAAGGCAAACAGGGTGGCCAGAGAGAAAAGCAGTCCGAACGATGCGGCCAGCTTGTATGAACGGAGTCGGATCTCTTTGAAGCGAAAGAGGGTGTAGGCCATGTAGAGCAGTGCCAGCGGAATCAGGTATGAAGCCAGGCCGAAGCTGATGAAGAACAGATCGGCAAGTTGGGCGCCCAGTCTTCCTCCGAGGTTGTTGATTCCCCCCTCGTTGGAGTAGCTGTTCCAGGAGACATCGGCAGAATTGTAGGTCAAAAACGCGAGCAGGATGAACACGCCGACGGCTCCCAGCGCCATTCCCTGCAACTCTTTGGTCAGTTTTTCTTTTTTAGGTTCTTCCATATGTGTTTTGGTATCCGGATGCGGGAAATTTTGAAACCGGGCAATACTACAGGGAATGAGGGTGGGGAGGCAAAGAAAAAAATGGCGCGAATCAGTTGACTGCCTGTACCTCATCCCCCGGCTTGATAATCCCGCCGGTGATAACTTTGGCAAAAATCCCCTCTTTCGGCATGACGCAGTCACCGGCCTGATCGTAGATGGCGCAGCGGTTGTGGCACTCTTTGCCGATCTGGGTGACCTCCATCAGAACTTCGCCGACCTGCAGCCGTGTACCGATCGGCTGGCTGACCAGATCGATGCCGGTTGTGGTGATGTTTTCGGCGAAGTCGCCTGAATCAACATCCAGCCCTAGTGCCCGCATCTTATCGATGCTCTCCGATGCCAGCAGGCTTATCTGGCGGTGCCAGTCGCCGGCATGGGCGTCTCCCACGATGCCGTGATTTTCGCGCAGTTCCACCGCTTCCACCGGCTTTTTGCGTTCACCCTTCTTCTCGCTGATGCAGACCGCTTTGACCAGTGCCATTTTTATCCCCCTATCTGTGCCATCGTGAAATTTTGATGCTCATAACTGTTGCAGGATATGCCGTGTCGCTCCGGTTTGGTCGAGACGATCCCCCGCAACACTTCCGCCAATCGTTCCCGGTCCGGCGGCCGTAAAAAGGGCACCAGATCGGTTTTTTCGTCAGAAAAAAGGCACCCTTTGGCCTGGCCGGTGGAGGTTACCCTGATGCGGTTGCACTCACTGCAGAAATGACCGGAAATCGCCGTGATGATGCCGATGCTTCCCCGTGCGCCGGGGATGCGGAAATCCCGGGACGGCCCGGCAAACGGCCCTTTGTCAACGTGCTCCAGCGTGTGGCTGCCGGCAATTCGTTCCAAAATTTCATTGCCGGAGATGCTGTAGCGTTGCCAGCCATCTTCCTTGATCGCCGGCATATACTCTATGAAACGGATTGAATTGCCGTGGGACAGAGTCATGGCGGCAAAGTCCAGTATTTCGGCGTCATTGACACCGCGCATGATGACGCAGTTGATCTTGGGGGGCGGAAAACCGGCTTTCTCCGCTGCATCCAGTCCATTCAGCACCCGATTCAGGTCGCCGCCCCGGGTAATATCGCTAAAAGTCCGGGGATTGAGGGAGTCAAGGCTGACATTCAGCCGCTGCACCCCTGCCCGGTACAGATCGTCGGCCATATCCGCCAACAGCAGGCCGTTGGTGGTCAGGGCAAGATGTCGCAAGCCGGGGATGGCGGACAGCTGTGCCAGAAAGCCGACAATGCCGAGTCGTACCAGCGGCTCTCCGCCGGTGATACGGATCTTCTCGATACCCAGTTCTACCGCTGCCTCGGCGATCAGCTGCAGCTCTTCGTAAGAGAGCACCGCGCCATGTTCCTTCCGGGCGATACCTTCCTTCGGCATGCAGTAGAAACAACGCATATTGCAGCGATCTGTGACCGACAGGCGCAGATAGTTTATGTTTCTCCCGTGGGAGTCGGTCAGCTGCATTGTGTCAACTGCCGGTAATCCTCCGGCGTGTTGATATTGCGAAACGAGGAATAATCTGGATCCAGGTCATTGATTTGCCCGTGCGGCACCACTCTGATCTCTGCCAGGTCGATGAAGGACAGCAGGCGTCGTTCCCCTGCTCGCAGCATCTGCTCCATTTTGGGCAGACAGCTTTTGTCATAGACCGCATGGAGCGGCTCCAGTCCGGCGGGCGTTTCGGGGATGACCACGTCGACGCCGCCCGACATGCTGCTCAACTCCCGGATCAGATGCAGATTGAGATCCGGCATGTCGCAGGCGGTGACAAAGGCCCGTTCGGCGGTACAGGAAGAGAGTGCCGCGTGGATTCCGCCAAGCGGTCCCTTGCCGGGGAACGTATCGGCAACCTTGCGACAGGGGATGAAATCATACGCTTCGGGTGAGTTGGTTACCAGCAGCACTTCGTCAAACAGTTCGGCCATGCGCCGGTAGGCGGTCTCAATTATCGTTTCTCCGTTGACCTCCATGAGGGCCTTGTTCCTTCCCATACGGCGGGATTCTCCACCGGCCAGAATGACTCCCGCGACGTCGGAGATTTTCGCCGGTAACACTCCGTGCACCCGTTCAGGGCATGCCGCCACGCGAAAGCTTTCACCGCGAACATACCCGACCAGGCCGATTCCGGTTTCCCGGCAGATACGCACCGCCATGGTGGTTGGCGAGGTGCGTGAGGCGATCAGGGCAACTCCGAGTGAAGCGGCCTTTGCCGCCATTTCGGATGACACCCGCCCTGAGGTCAGCATCATACAGCCGGTCAGGTTAATGCCGGAGAACAGTGCCTGTCCCGCCAGTCGGTCGATTGTGTTATGACGTCCCAGATCTTCGGCATGGAGCAGAATACGGGTGCCGTCGCTGATCGCCGCCGAATGGATGCCGCCATGACGGCCATAACGTTCGGAGAGGAGTGCCATTTCGCGCATCATGGCAAACAGAGCCTCAGCGGTGAAGACGGCTTCCGGCGGTGCCGTCTGTGGTGCACCTGCATTGAAGGAGAAGCTGATGCCGGTTCCGCACCCCGAGGTCAGTACCGGTGTCAGGCGCTCCGGCAGTTCTCCCCGGATACGGATATTTGCTTCGCCGGATTCTTCGCAGACGCCCATGGCCAAAAAATCACCGATTTCGCGTACAAAACCCTGGGTGCGGAGAAAGCCGGCCACCAGAAAACGCAGCTCATGGGGCGATGCAACAAGCGTTGCAATTTCGCGCCCGTTAACCGTCAGCTTGATCGGGAACTCGGCGGGGAAGTCATCCGGTACGGTACTGATGATGCCTTTATCGTATCGAATCATGTCATGAGTACCCGTTCCAGAAAATCGACAATCTGTGACGGGTTGTTCAGGTCCAGCACCGGCACATCCAGCTGCAGTGGTTCGTCACTGGCTACCGCCAGCAGGCTCGGATCGTGCTGTTCGCCGCGGCACAGCAGGGTGGCGCTTCGTTCCCGGCGGTGTACTTCGATTTTCGGCAGCCCGCTCTTCTTGAATCCTTCCGTCAGGATGATATCCACATCACTGAAGTAGGTGGCGATCAGCTCCTCAATCGGAGGTGCTTCGACATGCTGCCTGACGATGGCCAACTTCTCCGGCGATGCAATCAGCATCGTGTCGGCACCGGCAACGGTCAGGCGGTGGCTGTCCTTGCCGGGGTGGTCGATGTCGAAGCGGTGGGCGTCGTGCTTGATGCACCCCACCCGGTAGCCGCGACGTTTCAGTTCGGTTATGACCTTTTCCAGCAGGGTGGTTTTTCCGGTTCCTGATTTGGCGACGAAAGAAACGGCTTTGGCGATCATGGCTACCTCACGGGGTGCAAACATAGTGTTATTGGAATGTATCTGAAAGCGGCGAGTGATGCAAAGAAAAAGGCCGTCTGGTCAGAGTGCATGAGCATCTTTTCGTGGTTGTGCACCGAATGAACGGGCATGCCGGGCAAATGCGGCGCTGAAGTCATCGGGCGGATCGGCAAGTACATCGTCCGGTGTCCCGCTCCGGATCAGTAGTCCCTTGTTCATGACGGCCATCCGCGTACAGAGCTGCAGCACTTCGCGGCAGTCATGGGTGGCGATCACCGCCGTAATCCCTTCCGAGGTGAGCAGCTTTGACAACTGCAGGAACAGGGCTTCGCGCAGGGGCAGATCAAGTGCCGTAAACGGTTCGTCCAGGAAGATTATTTCCGGGCGCATGGCAAAGGCGCGCGCCAGGCTGACCCGGCGCGCTTCGCCCGACGAGAGTGAATGAGCCGAGCGTCGCGAAAGTCCGGTAATGCCGAACAGCTCCAGCGCTTCATCGACACGCTCCTGCTGCTCCCGGCGCGGCATGCAGCGCAGGTCAAGGCCGGTCGCTACATTTGCCGCCACGGAGCCATCCAGAAGCAGGGGCTCCTGAAAAACCATCGTCAGTCTGCGCCGATAGGCCAGTTCGGCCCGTTTCCCGCTGATCGGGGCACCGCTCACCAGTACATCACCTTTATTGACCGGCATCAGACGGGCCAGCGCCAGCATCAGGCTGGTTTTACCTGCACCGTTGGAGCCGATAAGGGCCAGTACATCATTTTCCTGCACGGCCAGAGAGACATTTTTGAGAACATCTACCCCGCCGCGCTGCAGGGAGAGGCCACGGGCTTCAAGAAGAGGAACCGTCATCGCGCCCGCCGTTTCTGCTGAACCATCGTCAATAAAAGATTAACCAGAAAAGTCAGAAGCAGAAGGATGATGCTGAGTGCAATGGCGATATCAAAATTCCCCTTGCCTGTTTCCATCACCGTGGCGGTGGTCAGCACCCTCGTTTGCCCTTTGATGTTGCCGCCGACCATGATCGAGGCTCCCACCTCGGAGATGACTCCGCCGAAACCCGCCATAACCGCAGCCAGAAGCGGCAGTCGCGCCTCCCGTATCAGAAGCCGGATCACCTGGGTGCGCGAGGCGCCAAGGGCCATGATCTGAAGACGGAGATTGGCGGGGAGGCTCTGGATGGCGGCCAGCGAGATGCCGGTCACGATCGGGGTGGCGATGATCCCCTGAGCAATGACCATAGCCGCAGGGGTATAGAGTAGTTCAAATTGTCCGAACGGACCGTTGCGCCAGAGAAAAATGGTCACAAACAGGCCGACCACGACCGGCGGCAGGCCCATGCCGGTATTGACCAGTGCAACGGCCAGCCGTTTGCCGGGAAATTCGGCCAGGGCCAGGGTCGTGCCGGTCCCGATTCCGATCACCAGGCTGAGCAGGGTTGCCAGGCCGGAAATCTTGATCGAGAGCCAGGTGACGGCCAGCACTTCGCTGTCTCCCGACAGCAGCAGTCGCACCGCTTCCCGGATGCCTTCGAGGATCAGTTCCATTCAGCTGCCCACAGCCCGAGCGATGCAGGATTTTTACCTGCATCCGGGAAGAACAGCGGTGTACCAAACTTTTCTACCCCGAACCGCCCGATGGTCTCCTGTGCTTTTCGGGAAGTCATGAAATCAGCAGTGCTGGCAGTGGTTGCCAGGATGACGGTTTTGGGGGCTGCCCAGACAATGCCGGACAATGACAACACGACCGCTGCAAACAAACAGACTGTTTTTTTCATGAAATCTCCATTTTCTGCCTGATCTTGAACAACAAAAAGCCCCTTCTCGGGTGGAAAAGGGGCGTGGACGAACCACCGGCAGCGGTTCGTCAGGCACGGAATCCCCTTTTCAACCCTGATAAACAGGATAGTTCGTTTACGAAGTTGTTTTTTGCCAAAACAAAGCAAAAAACTTCTAACTCACTAAAGGAAGGTGCCGCTGTTTCCGGCAACACCCGCAGGTCGCGGGCCATGAGGATTTTTCCCTGGTAGGCATGACGACTCGGAGAATGGTGTGATGGTGTGATGGTGTGAAACTATAGCTGAATCAGAGCCTGGCTGACAAGTTCAATTGGTATTCGCCGCCGGATATAGCCGTTGTATGGTTGGTCTGTGAGTCTTTGCAGCCCTCACGCTCTCCTTCCCGCAGGTTGTAATAATCCGCCGGCGTGTTTATGTTCCTGAAAGAATCAAGGTCCGGGTCTACAAAGCGGACAGTGGTGCCGGGAACAATCATGACCCGGATTTCAGGAAAGAATGAGACAAGCCGTCTCTTTTGCGCCTTCAGAGCTGTTTCCATGGCATGAAGGCAGGAGCGGCAGTACACGGCGTGCAATGGTTCCAGGCCATCATCACTTTCGGGGATGATGACATCCGCCCTGTGACGGCGGGTCACAAGTGCCCGGATCAGGGAATCGTTGAGGTAGGGCATGTCGCAGGCCACGGCAAACATGTGTGGCGTGCGGCAATTGACCAGTCCGGCATGCAGCCCGGCCAGTGCTCCCATGTCCTGATAAATGTCTGAAACCATGCGGCACCCCAGAAATGTGTACTGCTCCGGGGTATTGGTTACCACCAGCACCTCATCAAACAGCCCTGCCAGCTGGCGATGGATCGCTTCGATGAAACGGCCGCCGCGATAGGGGAGTAACGCCTTGTTGCTCCCCATGCGGCTTGATTTCCCACCGGCCAGGATGACGCCGGTAACTCCGGCTGCTGCTGTGCTGCCTGTCATCAGTGAACCGCTCCGCTGCCGGCGGCGTGCGTGTGGCCCTGTTCCGTTGTGGTACTGTGGGCATGATCGGGGATCGAATAATCGACCGTTTCCGGGTGGTGCTCGAAGATCGGGAAGTACTTGGCCAGCAGCACGAAGAAGAGGACGTGGGCGGCGATGATGCCGATCGTGACGAGAGATTCGGTGACGGAGGGGTAGTAAATTGCCTGGTCCGCCTGCTCCATGCCGAACATGGAGACGTTGAAGCGGTTCAGCACCAGGCCGAAGATGACCAGGGACGCCCCGCGCAGCTGCATCCGTTGGTCTTCACGGCAGGTTTTCTTCATGAACATGAACATTGGGATAATCAGGCCTATGATGACTTCGGCCAGGAACAACGCCAGCAGACTTGGTCGGTCGAAAAGCGGTCCGTTCGTCAGGAACGCCAGCGCGGCGAATTTAATTATCAGGTAGAGCCCCAGCACCCATGGAAGTATTTTTGTCAGAACCTCAAGCAGTTCGGACTCGTCCGGCTGCCCCATATAGCGATGCACCATGGTTGCTTCGAGGATGATGATCGAGATGCCGGTAAAAATCGCGGAAAGCCAGAACTGCAGCGGCAGCAGCGGGTTGTACCAGAGGGCGTGCAGCTTGTCCACGGCGATCAGGAAAAACGTCCCCAGCGACGACTGGTGCAGGGTCGAAATCGAAGCGGCGCCGATGACCAGCGGCATCTCCAGCCAGCGCAGCACCCGCAGCGGCAGATGGTAGCCGAGCTTCTCGCAGACCGGCGAGAGGAACTCCATAAAGAGGACCGTCGTGTAGGCCATGATGCACATGGATACTTCGAACATCGGCGAATGGACATTCCAGTAGACCATGGTGTGCCAGGCGCGCTGCGGCTGCCCCAGATCGAGCAACAGCCCGACGCTGACGAGGGAATAGCCGAGAAAGCCGGTCACGATGGCCGGGCGCACCAGCGGCTCCAGTTTCTTGATATGGAAACAGTGGACGATGGCGCCAAGGGTAAAAGCACCGGCCGCCAGCGGTACGGCGGTGACGACGTCGAACGAGATCCAGAGCCCCCAGGGATAGACATCGTTCAGATTGGTGGTGGCGCCGAGGCCGAAGACAAAGCGTACGAGCGAGGCGAGTGCACCGAGCGCCACGAGGGCAATCATGAACTTGAGGAAACGGTGGTACCCTTTGATTTCATTTATAATCAGCTTCGCAGCGGTCATTGGTTCTCCTCCTTCTGTTCTGCTTCCGTGGTTTCCGGTTGCACTTTACTGCTCTTGAACGCCTCTTCCCGCCGGATCCGTTCTGCGCGGTGAGTGAACCAGGAAAGGAGTGACAGACCGCCCCCCACGGTGAGGAAGATGCCCGGCACGAGGCGGAGTGCCTGCCACGTGTAGGACGGCAGCGGACGTTTGGTGACCGGCTTGAAACCGAGTTCGTCCAGCGGCTGGTGGGTCAGGTAGAGGACGCTGGTGCCGCCGGCCTCCTCCTTGCCGTAGATAGCCTGATGGTATCGCTCCGGCCTGTTTTTGAGGCGTTTTTCGGCCTCCTTGAGCATATCGCCGCGGCTGCCGTAGGTGATGGCCGTCGGGCAGGCGGTCGCACAGGCCGGCTGCAGCCCCTCCTTGATGCGGCTGTAGCATCCGGTGCATTTGCGCACCAGCGGGAAGGCCTTGCTCCACTCGTATTTGGGGACGCCGAACGGGCAGGCGATCATGCAGAAGCGGCAGCCGATACAGCGGCCGGCATCGTAGACTACCGGCCCCTCGGCGGTCTTTTTGAACGCACCGACCGGGCAGACCGAGGCGCAGGCCGGTTCGTTGCAGTGCATGCACATTTCTTTGTAGAAGGCGAACTCGTTCTGGCCGTTCTTCTGGTAGTCCTTGAACTTGACGCGGGTGAAGGTGTATTCCGACATCAGCGGCGGGTTCTGATACCCCTCGCCGCTGAAAAACTTCGTATTTTCGGCTTTCAGTTGGTTCCACTGTTTACAGGCCACCTGACAGCCGCGACAGCCGGTACATTTGGTTGTGTCGATCAGGAACGATTTTGTTTTATCAAAATTTACGGGTGTCGAACTCATGCCCTGGTACCCCCTTTTTCAAGATTACAGAGAAACGCCTTGAACTCGGGGATGCTGGTATTGGCACAGCCCACCGACGGGGTCAGCAGATTGGCGCTGTCCCCCGTTGCCAGACCGGCGTAACCGAAATGCCACGGCATGCCGATTTGTTCGATCATTTTGCCATCGACAGCAAACGGCCGGAGACGTGACGTTATCAGGGCCATGGCCTCGATCGTACCCCGTTCCGTGGTGACGCGCACCGTGTCGCCCTTTTTGATGCCTTTCTGTTTGGCCAGCGACTCGCTGATTTCGACGAACATATCCGGCACCAGCTCGGTCAGCCAGGGGAGGCTGCGGGTCATGCCCCCGGTCTGCCAGTGCTCGGTCATGCGGTAGGTCGTACCGATGAAGGGGAATTTGGCCAGATCGCTGGAGACGTTTTTGGGAATTTTGACCCCTGGACTGTTCTGCACCCTGGACATCAGATTGCGGGCCGGACTTTCCACCGGTTCATAATGTTCGGGGAACGGTCCATCCTTCATATCCAGCGCATACAGCCGGGCATGCCCTTCCGGCAGCATGATAAAGGGGTATTTACCTTCCTTGTCATCCTTCATGGGTGGCCAGGGGCCGTCGGGCACGTCGCCCTTCCATTTTTTCTCGGTTGCGTCCCAGGCAATAACGATCCGCTTGGGGTTGAACGGCTCCCCGGCCGGGTTGACCGAGGCGCGGTTGTAGATGATGCGGCGGTTGACCGGCCAGCACCACGACCATTTGGGGAACAGTCCCAGTCCGGTCGGATCGGAATCGTCGCGGCGTGCCATCTGGTTGCCATCCTTGGTATAGGAGCCGCTGTAGATCCAGCAGCCGCAAGAAGTAGAGCCGTCGGCCTGCAGGTATTTGAACATCGGTACCGGGTCGCCGGCCTTGAACTCCAAGGTTTTGTCTTTGTCAACGATGGTCATATCTTTAGTGAATGATCCGTTGATTTCTTTGGCCACCAGATGCACATCCGGTTCGTGGCCGGTGCCGTAGTTCCACGACAGCTTGGTGATCGGATCGGGGAAGGCGCCCTTCTCTTTGGTGTAGAGCGCGCGGACGCGCTTGAAGAACTGATCGATGATCCAGAGATCACTCATGGATTCGCCGACCGGTTCAACCGCCTTGTAGCGCCACTGCGCCCAACGGCCGGAGTTGGAGATCGATCCCTCTTTCTCAACCGACGATGCTGCGGGCAGCATGAAAACCTCGGTCTGAATATCCTTCGGGTTGATACCGGGGCGTTTCCAGAAAATTGAGGTTTCGGTTTCCCACAGGTCAACCGTCACCAGCCATTTGAGTTTGCCCAGTGCGACCCGGGCGTTGCCGGAGTCGGGGCCGCCGACTGCCGGGTTCATCCCCATGCAGACCAGTCCTTCCAGTTCGCCCCTGCCCATTTTTTCCATAATCTTGCCGTAGGCATAGTTGCCCATACGTTTGGGCAGATAGGAGTAGCAAAAGTCGTTTGCGGCCGTGGCGTTGTCGCCGTACCACGCCTTGAGCATGCTGGTGATATATTTCGGCGTATTGCCCAGCCAGTTGGCGCTTTTGGCATCCTTGGTCTTGGGCGTCCATTTTTCCACGTAGGCCTTGAGGTCGGCGTTGTCAAACTCGGGAGATTTGAGGTAGCCGGGGAGCAGGTGGAAGAGCAGGCCGTAGTCTGATGATCCCTGGACGTTGGATTCACCCCGCAGGGCGTTGACTCCGCCGCCGGCGATGCCGATGTTGCCCAGCAGCATCTGCAGCATGGCTACGGCACGCACGTTCTGGGTGCCGTGGGTGGATTGGGTGATGCCCATGGCGTACAGGATGGTGCCGGCCTTGTCAGGGCGCCCGGTGGCGCAGAAGTTTTTTGCGACCTTGAGATAGTCCTCTTTTTTGGTGCCGGTGATGGAGCAGACCATGTCCACGTCGTAGCGCGAGTAGTGATTCTTCAACAGTTGGTAAACGCTGCGGGGGTTTTTCATGGTCAGGTCGCGCTTCGGATTGCCGTCCGGACCGGTTTCATAGGCCCATGACTTCAGGTCGTATGTTTTTTCCTGATCATCGAAGGAACAGAACATGCCGTCTTTAAAGTCGTACGTTTCGCCGACGATGAAGGTGGCATTGGTGTACTCACGGACGTATTCTTCGTGAATCTGATCGTTCTGCAGGGCGTAATTGATCATGCCGCCCAGAAAGGCGATGTCGGTGCCGGGACGGACCTGGGCGTAAATATCCGCCTTGGAGGCGCTGCGGGTGTAGCGCGGATCGACAACGATCAGCTTGCCGCCGCTGTCCATGGCTTCCTCGATCCACTTGAAGGAAATCGGGTGGTTCTCGGCCGGGTTACAGCCGATAATAAAAATGCTGTCGCTGTTCTTCAGGTCGATCCAGTGATTCGTCATTGCCCCACGTCCAAATGAAGCCGCCAGACCGGCGACTGTAGAGGAGTGTCAAAGCCTGGCCTGATGTTCCAGCTGCCCGACACCCATGGCGCGGGAGAATTTTGACCAGAGGTAACATTCCTCGTTATCCAGTCCGGCTCCGCCGAAGAAGGCCATGCCGTCGGTGCGGTTTACCACATATTCCTTGTTATCCTTCTTGTTCAGTTCACTGACTTTAAAGGTTTTGTCACGTGTCTCCTTCATACGCAGAGCAATGCGATCCATTGCCCAATCCCAGTTTTTCTCCTCGAACCTGTCGGAGCCGGGTGCGCGGTACATAACCTTCTGCAGGCGGCGCTCGTTGACCGCAATCTGGTAGAGCGAGCTGCCTTTGGAGCAGAGTGCACCCTGGTTGATGGGGTGTTTGGGGTCGCCCTCTACATTGATAACCTTGCCCGCTTTGGTGTGGACCAGAAGCCCGCACCCGACAGCGCAGAACGGACAGATTGTAGTGCTGGCCTTGAGGCCCTTGATGCGTGTGTCCGGCGCATCGGCGTTGGCTTCGCCCGGCGTGCCGCTTAAGGCGACACCGGCAGCAGCCAGTGCTCCTCCCTGTAAAAACTGCCTACGTGATATTCCCATGTGATACAGACTCCTTTCGATATGTAAAAAGTGGCATAAATGCCCAAAATAGTGCAACCGGTGACGTATACGGCAAATGGTGTGCCAATTGCGTTTACACTATCCGGCGCCGCTGTGCCAGCGCACGGTACTACCGGTGTTGCCGTCACAGCTGTCTGAAAACGGCGGTGCCGGGCTGACGGGGGAAATGTCAAAAGTGTGCATATCTGTCGTAAAGTGTGCAAATTTGCCGAGTGCTGCGCACATCTGTCGATGGTGTTTGTGTAAATATTTGTCTCTTGTATTATGCTCGTAATAGCGCTATAGAGTTTTTATTGTCTCCATTTACCTGGAAGCACATCGGTCGCTGGTGGGCCGCCCGGTCTTCAAAACCGGTGGGGGGGATGAGAAATCTCCCTGGTGGGTTCGATTCCCATGTGCTTCCGCCATACACCATCACTAAAAATTCCGGCGAACCCCATGAAGAACCTCATTCTCGGCACGGCAGGCCACATTGATCACGGCAAGACCTCTCTGGTAAAGGCGCTGACCGGCGTCGATACCGATCGCCTCCCTGAAGAAAAGTTGCGCGGCATCACCATTGAACTCGGCTTTGCCGGTCTTGACCTTCCCGGCGGGATTCATTTCGGCATCGTCGATGTGCCCGGTCACGAGAAATTTGTACGTACCATGGTTGCCGGCGTCGGGGGGATGGATCTGGTGATGCTGGTCATCGCTGCGGACGAGGGGGTTATGCCCCAGACCCGCGAGCATCTCGATATCTGTCATCTTCTCGGCGTGCGCAGGGGGCTTGTGGTCCTTACCAAGAGTGACCTGGTGGATCCGGACTGGCGGGATCTTGTCGTGGAGGAGGTGCGGGAATTCCTTGCCGGCAGCTTCCTGGAGGCGGCTCCGGTCATACCGGTTTCTTCGCGGACCGGCAGCGGCATTGAGCGGCTCAGGGATGAGCTTCGTATGATCGCCCGTGACTTGGAACAAAAGCGGAGCGAGGGACCGTATCGTCTGCCGGTAGACCGGGTATTCACCCTGGCCGGTTTCGGCACGGTCGTAACCGGCACGCTTCTCTCAGGCAGGGTCAACACAGGCGACGAGGCGGAGATTCTGCCGTCGGGCCTGCCCTGCCGTGTTCGCGGTATTCAGGCCCACGGTGCGAAGGCAGAGACAGGAGAGGCTGGTACACGGCTGGCTCTTAACCTGCAGGGGGTGGATCATCATCAGGTCCGGCGAGGCGATGTCGTTGTCCCCGCCGGGGTTTACCGCACTACCCGAATTGTGGATGTGTACCTGAATCATCTCGCTTCGGCCCCGCGCAGCCTGAAGCACCGCGCCGGACTGCGGCTGCACTCGTCAACCTATGACATTCCCGCCACGGTGATCCTGTTTGACCGTGACACTCTCGAACCGGGTGAGAGTGCCTATGCCCAGCTGCGCCTTGCCCGGCCGGTGCTGCTCCTGAACGGCGATCCCTTTGTACTTCGCTCGTCGTCTCCTTCCGCGACCATTGCCGGCGGCAGGATCCTCGACCCGTTTCCGCCCGGCCGCAGAAGGCGTTCGGCCGAGGCGCTGGAACTGCTTGAGAATCTGTCAGCCGGCGTTGATAGCGGTGTCATCGCCGGGATGGTCGCCGGGAGTCTTCTTTCGGGGATCACCCATGCCGAACTTGCTTCCCGGAGCGGCATGGGGTCTAAACGGCTGGAGGCCGCTCTGGCAGGGTTACTGACGGCAGGTACCATTGTGCAGGTCGTGCGGGATCCTAAAAAATATCTCAGCCGCGAAGCGTTCTCTTCGTTGTGTGATCTGCTCCTCGACGTGATGAACGGTTATTTTGCCCGGAATCCTCTCAAAGAGGGGATCGGCAAGGAGGAATTGAAAACGAGGATTCCGGCACGAAGCGACGAACGTTTTTTTACCCCCTGCCTGGCAGCCCTGGAAAAGGAGGGGAAAATCATTGCCGAGCGGGACCAGGTCCGTTTGGTCGGCCGCACAGCGGGCAGTGATGCTGTTCAGGCCGATATCCGCGGGCAGATCCTGGCTGAGCTTGAGAAAGGTGGGAAAGAGCCGCCGTTTCTGTTCGACCTCTGCAGTCTGCTGAAGATCCCGGAAAAGCCTGTGCTGGAACATCTGACACTGCTTGTCGGCGAGGGACTGGCGGTGAAGGTCAAAAACGATATTTACTACAGTCCGGTAGCGCTGGCCGAAATTGAGGCGCTTCTGACCACCTACCTGAGGGAAACGGGCGAAATAACTCCTTCCGAGTTCCGTGAGATAACCGGCCTGTCGCGAAAATTCATGATCCCGGTGCTGGAGTATTTCGATTCACGGAAGGTGACGATTCGGCTGGGTGACAAGCGGGTGTTGCGGAAGAAGTAATTCCAATTCCAAATCAAAGCATCTTCTTTGGAGTCGTACAAATATAACATGGGCAAACTCCGTTCGTCCTGAGCTTGTCGAAGGGCAGCCGTTCATGGTTCGACAAGCTCACCACGAACGGTAAATGTTCAACTTATTATTTTACAGCCCCTTCGTTGGCTCGTCCTCAGCTCCTCAACATACTGACGGGCATGCTTTCGTCGCTTCGACCCTTGCCGCCTTCTTGATGGCATCTTTGATTTTAAATTGGAATAATGGCTACATGCAAAACGCCCCGTCCGGGGCGTTTTGCATTTCAGGTCAGGTTCAGGCAGCAACCGCGCGCAGGCCGTCAACCACCGCCGGCCAGTCATCGTCGGCGATCGTCCTCAGGTCAAGGAGAAAATCTCCCCGGGCAATTCGTCCGATCACCGGCACCGGTTGGCGGCGCAGACCCTCTTCAAACTCCCGGGCTGAGCGTCCGCCGGAACGGATTGCCAGCAGCCAGGTGGGGAGTTCTGCCAGCGGCAGAGCGCCACCGCCTACCTGAGACACGCCGGGCAGCAGCTCGATGGAAATTGAATCCGGCAACTGCCGTCGCAGGCGGCGCACCACCTGCTGTCCCGTTTTTTTCAGCTCATTGGTTGTCAGCCGCAGCAGGCGCAGGGTCGGGATTTCCGTCCACGCCTGACGCTCGTCCCGGTAGAGCCGGAGTGTCCCCTCCAGCGCCGCCAGGGTCAACTTGTCCACCCGCAATGCCCGCAGCAACGGGTGCTTCTTCAGCGGATTCACCACCGCCGCACGTCCGGCAATGATGCCTGCCTGAGGGCCGCCCAGCAGCTTGTCGCCGCTGAAGGTAACCAGATCAATACCCGCGGCCAGATACTCCTGCACCTTCGGCTCGCTCATTCCCGGAATCCCCTGCCAGTCCATCAGATTGCCGCTGCCGATATCGGCCACGACCGGCACGCCGTACTCATGGCCCAGCGCCGCCAGTTCGGCGACGGTCACCCCGGCTGTAAAACCGACGACCGCAAAGTTGCTGCAATGAACCTTGAGCAGCAATGCCGTCTGTTCAGTGATGGCATCCCGATAGTCCTTCACGTGGGTCCGGTTGGTGGTGCCGACTTCCTTGAGGAGTGCTCCCCCCTGCCGCATGACATCCGGAATCCTGAAAGAACCGCCGATCTCCACCAGCTCGCCGCGAGAGACAACAACCTCACGTCCGGCAGCAAGAGCCGAAAGGACCAGAAGTACAGCCGCCGCGTTGTTGTTCACCACCAGTGCCGCTTCGGCACCGGTGAGCCGGCAGATCAGCTGCTCCACGTGGGCATAGCGGGTGCCGCGCTCACCGGTTGCCACGTCATATTCCAGAGTTGAATAGCCGAACGCGATGTCGGCGAGCTGCTCGCGCAGGCGAGGCGCCAGGGATGAACGCCCCAGGTTGGTGTGCAGCACCACGCCGGTGCCGTTCACAACCCGGCGCAGGCTGAGTCCTTCTCCGACGGCCAGGCGTTGCTCGATGCCGGCAGTGATGGTAGCCAGCTCCAGATCAGCAGTTTGCAGTCTGCCGGCCCTGGCGGCTGTCCTCACTTCTTCCAGCACCTGGCGCACTGCCGTCAGGACCACCGGTCGGGGGTGGTCAGCAAGCAGGCGCTGACAGGCCGGGTCGGCCAGTACTTTATCGACTTTGGGAATGTTACGTATCAGATCCATCCGCTGCTCCTTGGTAAAAGTGCCAAAATAGTATCACACAATGGAATGTTGGTGAGTAAATTCTCCGAAAAGACAGGGCATAATGTGTGCATTTTATGGATTGCAAAATGGGTATCTTTGACTAATACTGTATAAAATTGTCTTAAAAGGGGTGCTCGTATGGCACATATCTGTATCTGCGACGACGAGGAAGGCATTCTCAAATATCTGAAAAAACTGCTCAAAGGGCATCAGGTAACCACCTTCAATCGCGGCGGCGAGCTGCTGGCATACCTGGAGTCACCTTCCGGTGAACGGGTGGAGCTGCTGCTGCAGGATCTGCGCATGCCGGATCTGGACGGCATCCAGATTCTGCAGCGGGTCAAGGAAAAACGCCCGGAGCTGCCGGTCATCATCATGACCGCGTTTGCGACGGTGGACGACGCGGTACGGGCCATCAAGCTCGGCGCTTATGACTATGTGACCAAACCCTGTCCCAACGAGAAGCTGCTCAGTATGGTGGAAAACGTGCTGCAGCTGCGCCGCCTGGCGACCGAGAACCGCCGCCTGCGGGAAGAGTTGGCTGGAGGCGCGCCGGAGCCGATTGTCTTCGCCAGCCCCCGTTTCCGGGAGGTCTACGATCTGACCATCAAAGTGGCTTCGAGCGATGCTAATATTCTCGTCCTGGGCGAGTCCGGCACCGGCAAGGAGCTGATTGCCAGCGCCCTGCACCATAACAGCCCGCGCTGCAGCCATCCGTTTGTCTCCCTCAATTGTGCCGCCCTGAGTGATACCTTGCTGGAAAGCCAGCTGTTCGGCCATCTGCGCGGAGCGTTCACCGGTGCGATTGCAAACCAGAAAGGAATGCTGGAAGAGGCTGACGGCGGCACCCTGTTTCTGGATGAAATCGGCGATGTCAGCCCCGCAGTGCAGGCCAAGCTGCTGCGGGTGATCCAGGAACGGGATTTTATCCCGGTCGGCTCTACCCGGGCCAAAAAAGTGGATGTCCGTTTTGTCGCCGCCACCAACAAGGATCTGCAGCGCGAGGTGTTCGAGGGACGGTTTCGCGAGGATCTTTTCTATCGCCTGAACGTAATCAGCATCAACCTTCCTCCGCTCAGGGACCGGCCTGAGGATATCGAGCCGTTGGCGCGTCACTTTCTGCGGCGCTTTGCCTCACGCATGGCCAGAGATATCCATGATATTGCTCCTGAAGGGTTGGATGCTCTGCAGGCCTACGGCTGGCCTGGCAATGTGCGTGAACTTGAAAATGTCATGGAACGGGCAGTGATTCTGACCACCGGCAGCGCCATTACCGCGAATGTCATCCCGTTTCAGGGCGGGCGCGGTGGGGCGTCTCCGCTGCCGGTACCGGTGCAGAGGCCGACAATGGTTGCCCTGGAGGAAATGGAACGTCAGCATATCGAAGCGGTTTTGAAGGGGAATAACTATAACAAGAGCCGTACGGCAGAGGTTCTGGAAATCTCCCGCCGGACGTTGGACCGCCGCATCGCCGAATTCGGGCTGATGGAGGGTGGCCGCTGATGCAGCGCGTCCGCACCTCCATCCGCCGCAAGCTGATCTTCGCGACGTTGACGCCGCTCTGTGCGGCGATTCTGCTGTGCTGGCTGATCGGTTCGCTGCTGATTACCGACCGCATTTTCCGTCAGGCTCAGGAAAAGGTGATCGGTGACCTCAATCTGTCCCGTAAGGTGTACCAGGACGAAATTAATCATCTTGCCAGCATCATCAGAGTCGTTGGACTGACACCGGCAATGGCCGATCACCTCGACTCGGGGCGTTTGCCGCTGCCGGAAAAAGTGCTGCTGCAGCTGTTGCAGGGGGAACAGCTCAGTTTCCTCAATGTCATTGACAACAACGGAGTCGTGCACTACCGGACGGCCAATCCGCTGCAGCAAGGGGACCGATTGGCCGATGATCCACTTGTTGCCCGTGCCCTGAAAGGGGAGCTGTCCAGCGGAGCCCAGATCTACAGCCCGGAGCGTCTGGCCATTGAAAATCCGACTCTGGCGGAAACGGCACGTACGGCAATCAAGGCGACCCCCCGTGCCCGGGCGGTTACGCATACAAGCGAGCAGCGCGGTCTGATGCTGGTGGCGGTGGCTCCGTTGCTGACGTCGGACGGCCGGGTGGCCGGGGCGCTGCAGGCAGGATTTATGCTCAACGGCGACAGTCGGGTGGTGGACACCATCACCCGCATTGTCTTCGATAGAGAAGGGGGCGGTGCGGCGACGGTTTT
>JAYTVV010000239.1:0-12620 GCA_043743795.1 Geobacteraceae bacterium | reverse complement strand
AGCCAGTTCAACACCGGCACCAAGCTCCTCCGGGCTGTAAACCCCGTGGATGTTGAATGCCTTGCGTAATGCCTGGCTTTCGGCAACCTTTTTCAGCATCGTCTCTGGCTTCTCGGCCCAGAACTTGGTCGGATTCCCTTCGGCGGTCCGTTGGCAGTACTCGTTGTAGGCGACCTGGACGGTAAAGGGTTTACTGGTGTCCTTACGCCAGACGGAACACTCAGCTACCAGTTGTGTCCTGATCTGCCACTGACCATTCTCCAACTGCGGGACTTCCCTGATACTGGTTGATGTTTCAATGCCGGCGAACTGATTGGTGCGGTGCGCGATGGACAGGAAGCCATCACGCCCGACCATCGGCTCGACTTTGTTCACCCACCTTTCGCCGATCTTCTGACGGCGGTTCACAAAGAAGATCTCTTTGGTGATCGGGTTCAGGCAGAGTTCCCGGGCAACGGAGAAGCAGTACTGCTGTTCAGCTTTACTTGCCCCTGACGGAAAAAACTGCGATTCGATAACCGCCATTTGTTCCTTGTCGAAGTCTTGCTTTACCAATGCTGTGCTCATGATGCGGTTCTCCTTTTTTGTTGGATTAGTGTTTCCTTCATCTTCTGCAACATCTGGTGAATCTCTGGTGTTGTCCTCTCTCACCTCCCTTTAACTGAAAAGGCCCAAACCAATCTGGTCAGGGCCTTTCTGTGTGTTGAGAAGTTCCAATTCTCTGCTGTGCGCATTTTCAGTCTGTCATGGTGGTATCCTCCTCAGCCTGTTGGTGGTGTTGTCGATGGTGCAACCATTGGACTCCAGAATCGACCAAAGTCGCTGGATGATGTAATGCAGGTTTTGCGCATCGACTGCGCCTACCTGATACTCTGCGATAGTCCAGGTTACGGTCTCCAGGCTCCTGATTGCTCCCGCGACTGCCAGTAAAATCCTGTGGTCACTCTGTCCTGCCCGTGAATCAAGTAAACTCATGGTCTGTCCTCCTTGAGATAAAAAAGCCCGGATCGTTAAGGAATCGGGCTTCGTTATGAACTGCGAATTATTTGTTCACTGGGTCACGGCATCAATTCCTACCGAAACCAATTGTGCCATTAGAGTCGTTTCGTTTCATCCGGCTGGCAAGTTCTTCCCTGGCAATGTCCGTTACTGTCTTGCTGTCGATGGTGGTGATGCCACGATAGGCCAACAGGCGCACGGCACGTTCGATAACCAGTCGGATTTCACCACCGGTCAAGTTCATGTCAGCCAGATGGAAAATATCGACATCATCCGCCAGCCGTTTCATCGGCAGGTGGCTCTTCCAGAGTTCCATCCGCAACGCCCTGTCAGGCGGGGGCAACTCCAGCTTATAGGTAAAGCGCCTGCTGAATGCTTCGTCCAGGAGATCGCGACGGTTGGTGGTGGCTACCAGGATGCCGGAAAAGCGCTCCAGCCCCTCTAAAAAAAGGTTCTGCATGTTGTTGTTCATCCGATCAACCGCGTTAACTCCAGCACCACGGGCACCGAGCAGTTGGTCAGCCTCGTTGAGCAACAGTACCGGTGCATCACCCAACTCTTGATGCAGGGTGGCATAATCGTCGAAGATGCGCCGCACATTCTGCTCGCTTTCACCCACCCAACAACTCAACACTCGTGCCGCGTCGATCTTGAGTAACGGCAATTTCAATTCGCTGGCGAGGTATTGCGCGGTCAACGTCTTACCGGTACCGGGCGGACCATAGAGCAAAACTGTACTCCCTGTCGGTGAACCCCAGGCTGCTGGAAGCGAAGAGTGCCAGCTTTTACGGATCTTTCTGCCAATCCGCGATTCACTGAAAATGAGCGACCGGAGTGCTTCCATGACTAGATCAGGTAAATGCAGAGATGCTTTTTTCACCTTTGGTTCTTCAAAATCGAAGAGCGTGTTTTTCTTGACCCGGTGTTTCAAATCCTTTGCCGAGCCTTTGCCACTCTGTTTCCCGATAAGTGCCTTGATGCCGAGTTGGGTCAGCTTGACTGCTTCACCGTAACTGCCATGAGTCGCTTCCACGAGCCGCTGGCGTAACAATGGGCTCTGCTCCCCGAACAGGTGCTCACGCATGAGCTTCCGACACACCCGACCTCTGGCGAATAGGTATGTCACCTCCGCTGTGACACTAAAATCATAGGTTAAGTCGCCATCCCGCATGCCCAACAATCCGAGCAAAGCCAAATACTGAAAGGTACTCAGGGCATACTTTATCTGTGCTTCTGCCGCAGGTATTTCGCACTTAGAGGATTTAACCCTAAGGACGATACTTCGAAACCACCCTTCCGGTTGCAGTGTTGCAAGATCAGCTTCAGGGTCCATTACCTGGAAATGGTCTTTGTTACTCTGGATTATTGCCTGCAGATAGGCGAAGGCAGCATCCAGATAGGCATCATTTGATGTGAATGAACGGTTGTACTGCTGACTGACTCCCATCGCATCATGGAAGGTGTCGCCCAATTCCAGGTAAGCCTGTAACCAGCAGAAAGGGGGCTGATCGGTGAAGCCCATGCCTGGTGTATCAATTATCCGAATCCATTCCAGATCCTTCAGCTCCGCCAAGCCATTGAGGTAATCAATGGTCCGTTCCGGGTCGCACACCAGCTTGTCAACGATCTCATGGCCTTCGACATAGGGATCATTGGCCATTTTTGCCTTGAGGATATATGCAAGTGTGCCGATGGCCGGTACGGTCAGCTTTTTCAAACACGATGGCTTGCCGCGCACTGAAGCAACAACTCCTTTGAGGAGTGCTGCCTCATCTTCATAGGTCAGAGTGAACCACTTTCGATCACGCTTACTTTTCTTGTTCAAGTATTTCTGGTCACGCAATTCGTTTTCATGCTCAACTTTTGCCTGGTCGTGCCGTGCGGCAACGCACATGAGATATTGGGGCAATTGCATAGGGTCTCCCTTCATGGATAATAGGTTGTTAAACTCTGTTTCACGACGAGACGCGCACACCATAAGGAATGGTGAGGATTCAAAGAACCTGCATCAGGAAAATTACAGTGGAGGATTCAGGAGGAGTGAAGATGCGTTGCTGCGTTGTGTGATTTGGATTTTCGGCAGAAATATTTTGCGATGCGGGAGTTTATTTTCGGGAAAGCCGACAACACTATTTAATTGATTCATTTCATCATCGTGTGCTGAATACATCTCTCCTTGTTCTTAATATATCAAAAAAGACATACATATTCAACTATTACAGGATGTTGGATAGTATTGGTCGCCTTTGCTGCCTTGACAACACTTCAGTCAATTTGATCAGAGAGGAATGGCTTTCAGTATAAAGGTTATCGGTGGCTATGCAGTGACTATAAAAAAAGGAGGCCATAATACCGGCCTCCTTCAAATTTTCCGCAGGGTTAAATAAATAGCTACACAAATTTGTTAATCACCTTTTTGTTGATAGATTTTTTTTATATCCAGCTCTGACCCCATTACGACTGGAAATGCTCCGACACTTTGGGGCGTTTCGAGCAAAAGACAATAATCAGTATCTTTGAATACTGATTTAACTTTATTAAACTTTGCAATGGCTTCATCTGAAGAACGACTTGGCCAGGCTTCTTCAAATCTCATTGCCCAAGGATCAATTCTACCGTTTTTGAATATTTGCTCGATAAAGTCTTTGTTAACACGGACATCAATTTCCAATTTTCTAAATGACTTCAATTCATCTTCCTTGCCATTTGAACTATTAGAAGAATATGTACTACATGTATTATTTTTAGGATTACATATGAATTGCTTATAAATGATTAAAGAATCATATATTTTCGAAATATCGTCACTATTATCAAAAAGGTGAGTTTTTATAGCATATTCTATGAGTACATGAAAAAAGGCTGCTTTTGAAGGGCTTGGCAATATTTGTACTTTATAACTATTTGTATTCTTCTTTAAAGTACTGAACATAGAACTAAAGTTCATTTTTGATGTTAATTCCTCTTTAGTAGCAATTTTATCACCTAGTGATGTTGTTGTTACTTTACTACTGGAATACAAGTATTTGTAGCTACCGATGTCAATTTTACTGCTGGCAGCGAACAATGTTCCTGATTCAATAATAATCAAAAAAACCAGCATGACAACCCTGAAGAACAGCATAGTTAACTCCTTTAAGTTACTCTGTATTTAAGACCTGGTGTATTGAACGATTAAAGCGATCTCTCTACCATGCAAGGATTCGATTATCCTCATTCCATAGAGTCGCCTTTGGCAATCAGGAAAGCAGTCAGTTTTCATTCATGTACATTTACCGTGAAAATATAGTGGTCAAAAAGAAGACAGAATACTGCCAGAAACTGCCGGTTTAAGACACTACGCAGAACCGCTGGAAACGGATATCTGGCCGTACAAAGCTGCTCTAAGCCGTCTAGGGAAGCACTTCCAGTGATTTCAAGCTAGGTAACTGCTTATTTGGAAGTGCCATGGGAAATATAATTGGGAAACACGACCAACCTACTGATTCGGGTCGGTATACCAACCAAATATTGACGGTAGACGAAAAAATGTTCACATATTATCAACCCTGACTGGCGGTTCGACGGACCAGAAAAGTCTCAGCAGTGAATGAGCTATTTGGGAATCTTTGAAAGTTATGAGAATAGCCGCATTACGGATTGAGATGCCTGACTGGCAAGACTGAGGCTTGTGGTTCCCAGACTCTGTCGAGTCTGTAGCATGAGCATATTCGCACCTTCCTCGTTCATGTCCGCCAGTGTCAGGCTGTCGGAACCGGTTTGTAACGTGCTGATCATCTGCTGGGTAAAGTCCTGTCGGACGGCAACAACGCTCAGGCTGGAGGATAGTGCAACAGAGTTTATTCTGAGTGTGCTCATGGCTGTTTCAAGCTGTTTCTCTGATGTGGTGATACCTGTGTCGGATAACCATGCGCTGGGTATCATTACTCCCGACTGGGCAGCGGAAGGGATCGTTATCTCACCAACAGTGTTATCACCCCAACCGATCACTGATCCATCGTTCTTCAGGGCAAGCGCAAAAGGAGCAGTCGGAGATGTAGAAATAGCAATCACGCCGGACTGGGCCGCCGCTGGCACAGTTGATTCGCCAGAGCTATTGTCACCCCATGCGACCACTGAACCGTCGCTCTTCAGGGCAAGAGAAAATTGCCATCCTGCAGATATAGCAACGACACCGGATTGAGCTGCCACCGGGACTGTTGCCTCACCAGCGCTGTTACCTCCCCAAGCAATCACTGATCCGTCACTCTTTAGTGCCAAAGACTGGTATAATCCAGCAGAAATGGCAACCACGCCGGACTGGGCCGCTACTGGGACTGTTGCCCTGCCTAAAAAGTTATCACCCCAAGCAACTACCGAGCCGTCACTCTTCAAGGCAAGAGCATGTGCTGCGCCTGCAGCAATGGAAATTACGTTGGATGATGCCGCGAGAGGGACGGTTGTTTGTCCCACAGAATTATCGCCCCAAGCAACAACTGATCCATCGTTTTTTAAAGCCAGTGAGAAATTAGATCCAGCGGCTACGCTCGTAATACCTGACTGAGCTGCTGCCGGGACGGTCGCTTGGCCAAACGAGTTATCACCCCAGGCGACCACTGAACCGTCGCTCTTCAGTGCCAACGAATAATTCATCCCACTCGAAATGGATACCACGCCGGACTGGGCCGCTACTGGGACAGTCGTTGCGCCAAACCCATTGTAACCCCAAGCAACTACCGAGCCATCAAACTTAAGGGCAACCGAAAAATTACCTCCAGCAGCGATTGCATTACCCTGCTGATTTCCCGCAGAATCTGTTTTAACAATCCCTAGCGCAGCAGAAGTAGCATTAACGCCAGTAATCGTAAGATTTGAACTTCCGTTCTCATTGAAATTGATCGTGAGGTTGTCATCCTTGAGAAGGTTCGTCCCTCGATAGCCAGAGTCACCGACAAGTGCATCAATCTGATCCAGCATTACATTGAACTGTGCGGCCAAGCTGGCTCTATCGCCCACACTTGCAGAATGGGCTGAGTTGGCGATACCTTTTGCAGATTCGATAAGGGAAGTGATTGCTTTAAGACCGGCGTTTGCGGCGTCACCGTTGCGGATGGCCTCAGACATTCCATCCTTGCGGGAACTCAAGTCATTCGCACGATTCAAGTGTGCCTGAGAGGCAAAAAAATTTGTCGGGTTATCAAGCGCACTGTTGACCCTTTTACCGGTTGAGAGGCGCTCTTGGGTTCGATCTATTTTTAGGCTAGAGTCTTTAAGCGCCAGCAGGTTACCACGCATCCCCGCCGTAAGCGATATGTCTAAGATCCCCATATACTGTACATCCTTCCACTGACCAGCCTAATAGCGGGGCACAGAGATAAATCTTCCTTGCCCTATTACCAGTAGCATAAACTGCTCTTAGCAACACAAATTGAGCATTGGTCTTATAACGATTGTGAATACCTGCGTGATATTTACATTGGACATTACTATGATTTTCACGGTTCACAAAGGACAAAACGTATATGTCCTAGGGCAAATATCTTCATTCCATATAGAATATGGAACAATTCTAGCCTATCTTAACATACACATAGCCTATGTAATAGGCTTTATATGTCAACAATAGCCTGTATAAGGCTGTTCTGTTTTCCGCTGATTGAAATAGAATTCGACAGCGGAGGATTGTTAATGAAAGTCACAAAAGTGCTATTGGGCGAAAGAATCCGAGAATTGCGCAAAAGCAGAGGTTTGACTCAAGAACAGTTTGCAGAGCTGATTGAAGTCGAACAGAAGCACGTCAGCAGGATTGAACTCGGTAAAAGCTTCCCCACGATTGAGCGACTTGATAAAATTGCACAAGCTTTGCAAGTCCCCCTGAGAAATATATTTGATTTCGGACATCTGACAGATCCAGATACACGGGCTATCAGCATTGAAGAGATGCTGAAGCAGCTAAACGAGGAGAACCAGATAATCGCCTATAAGGTTTTTAATGGTATCGTCAGGTCACTGCAGGAATAGCTTCAAAAGACAAGGTGGCAGAGTGTTCGAGCACTGCCACCTCGTCTTTAATTTAATTTAATTTAGATTTAATGCCTGAAAACAGAACAGCCCTTATATCTTCACCGCTAAATTAGATGAAGAGTTAACGTTCTTTTTTTCTTACTGTTTCTTCCCTTTTTTATGCTTTGACCGTTACGAATACCCGGCCTACTATTTAACTCACACATTGCAGATTTTGCCTCACGAATGACATATAATGCTTCAGGATCGTCAATGTCTTTGGGAAGCTTCTTCATATAGTCATTGAACTTTCTTATGGCATTCTGCCTGAAAATCCTGGAATTAGTTGTTTTCGCCATAAGAATCTCCGTGGTCAAATCACAAAGCCTTCTGCCATAATAGATTACCTGCTCAGATCTTGAACGTACAATGATCTTAGGAACAAATGTTGATGTAGGCTTGGTCTTTCTGGCTGCTCTTTTGGTCTTTTTTCTTGGGCGAGATTCCAATATATTATCTATCTGTATTCCATTCCTGCGAGCTCTGTTCTGAACACGTACTTTATCCCAATTCATTTTAGCCATATATATCTCTCCGTAAATATTAGCGTTAGTTAGGCATGGAGGCCCCATTAGCTGTGGGCGTTCCATCGAAGATGGTGTCAAACACGTTCATCATGTTCATCACGTTCACCCAAACCGTCGTATGATCGGTAATATCGGCAGGGTGAACATGATGAACATGATTTCACATCATTTGTGTTTCATGAACTCGATGTGGTACCCGTCCTTTTTGGCCTTTGCTGAGACGCGATAAGTTATGTGCTCAGACTCTGCGAGAGTGGTCTGGATGTACGCAAGGTTCTTACGCAAGTTCTTCGGGTCTCGTGGGAATGTGTCATCAGTCTTGCTGGGCTCAACGATTTGATGCAGAAGTTCGTAGGCTGTCTTTACGGTTCCTTCCCATTGCTCCCTGGCCCTCATAAATTGCGTAACTGCAAGGCACAGGTTGTTACTCTGAAGCACCTCGGCATTTTGACGCCTTACATTGGCCTGGTAGTCGGCAATAAACTGCTTGCCTAACCCCTTTTCAAGAGCCTCAGCAATCGCGTACCCCCATTTAGCAAAGTCAGCTAGGCGTGGCAATTCAGCCAACTTCACAGAGGGAAATATAGCTTTGGCCTTGGTAAGAGTGTCAAACATGCCCCCCAGGATTTCTGGCTTTGCATCGTTGAATTCGCGCCATAATTGAGCTTCCAACTTGCGTTCACTCGGTGATATCCTTTCAAGCTCAATCAGCATGGTGCGGTCCAAAATGTCGGGTTTTGTTACAAGAAGATTCACACCATTAAGACCTATACACCGCATGAAGTTATATATGCGGTCGTCATCATCCGTGTACAGGACTCTCTTGGCAATACCGCCACCGGTGCAAGACATACAGAGTATGTCAGACTGCTCATAATCGAGACGGCTCATGTTATCGAATAAAGGGACATGGTGCCGGTTGATCTGCCGTATCAGTTCGTTCTTGTCCCTAGGCATAAATATCACCTCAAGGCTGGAAGGATCTATTAGTCGCTTGATAAGCTTGCACAAGGTTGTCTTTCCGCTACCTTGAGCACCGTGCGGGTGGAAAATCGGGTGTGCGATATCTGGTACGAGGTACGAAATGAGCAACACCAGTGTTTCGAGTTGATGTTTTTTTGCAATATTGAGGAAATCGAACAACTGCCAAGCATTACCGCCTTTAATTGGCGTAACTTGTTCCTGCTGATGGCTATAACGCCTGAATAACACAGGGGCATCTACAATTTCCCAGCCTTTGCGGCCCACCCTTACAGCCATTTTGTTGCCCAGATCGTACCAGATGAAGTTCTTGTGCCATGCTATACGGAGGTGTAATTCTATTTTCTCACCCTCGAACAAGGCCTTGCTTTCAAGCGTGGCAAGCACCTCAGTCAGATTGCTCTGCTTCGGAGCTTTTTTTGTGGACGCATATATCTCACGAGAGATGAGCGCTCGAATCTCACGGCTTTTCAATGACGAACAATGTCCATCGTGAAAAACGAACGGTTCCCCGTATTGGTCAAGAAAAACTTTTATACCGTCAACGATTTCTAGGGCGGTGTCCAGGTTACTCTTATCTTTCGCCGACTCATCTGAAATACCGAGATAACTAGAGCACGCATCCATGATTAGGCTCTTAACCGCAGAAAGCCCCTGTTCCTGGTGCATGTCATTGAAGTCAGTCTTGCCGGAAGCATCAACAAAATCAGGAAATACAGGAATACCTTTAACAGCTTTAGCCGCTTCGGTTGCCTTTATCCTGCCAGGGTTCCCTTTGGTGGCGTGGTCATCATCACCTGCAATGATGATTTTGATTTTCAGGAACATGTGCCGCCAAGCTTCAGCGACAGCCTTCAAATTACCTGCGTCAAACGCAACTACAACGGGCAGTTTGGTTGCCTGACGCAAACTACATCCAGTCGCCCATCCCTCGCAGATGAGAAGTTCGCTCGTAATATCCTGGCGCTTGCCAAGTAATGCAAAATTCCCACGTTTTGCTGTGTTGGACATAAACTTCTTTGTCCCGTCTTTGCTAATGAACTGGAGCCCGTGAAGCAACCAGTTGATGTCCCGAACAGGTATTACTAATTTGCCATTCTTGGTGGTCCTTGCAATGGAAGGCTTTATCCCTTTACGGACACTATAGGAATGTTCTTCAATGCCATTTTTATTGGCACTTTCCCAAATCGAGGAAGCCTTCTCACGGCACTTGGCATGAAGAAGTTCTTGCTCTTCGTCATGTTGCCGCTTTCCCTTCTCGATTTCAGCGTTGTAACCGATTTTATCTTTGGTGGTCAGGCTCTGAAGAGTCCTACATCGCCATTTTTTAACTATGCCGCGTTTAAAACAGCCATATGAACCCGCATTACCGTAGTATTTATACCATCCGTTTTTAGATCCAGGCTTGTCGCCTTTAACGTGGAAACGGTACTTTCTTCCGTCCATAATAATCGTTGCAGGCGGTTCAATCCCATCCCTTCTCATATCTTGCTTGAACGGTTCAGCATTACTCATGGCTAGTTCCCTCCCCCTTGACTAACTGTACTATCTCGGAGAAGCGCCATGCCGCTATCCTTGGGCCTAAATGTTTCACAGGAGCCGGATAGCGCCCGGATTTAATGCCTGCGTAAAAGGTCGATTTTGAAATTGGCAACAGAGCCAACACCTCCTTTAGGCGCAGAAGACGATCTACCCTGTCTTCTATTTTTTTGATTGATAGACAATTATTTGATACATCCAATGGTGCCTGATCTGCCTCGTCTACTTCGTAGTATCGTTCTCCCTCCGCTCTCGTTAGCTTTTCGAGCTCTTTAGTTAGCTCCCTAATTCTCCGGTTCACCACACCATTTACCTTCCCCCTGCCACTTTTTACTAGAGCCATTTCGGCCTCCTCTGTGGCAACAAAAAAAAGCCCGAACCAATACCTTGCAACCAATTGGGTTGCAAAATATCAGCACGGGCTACGAGGGGCGATAGACTGATATTCAGAGAAAGCTATCGAGGTCGTTGATCTTGTTGCTAATATGTCATCTCGTAAGTGCCACGAAACTTCTGACCTGTGGAAACGATTTGTTATGTATTTTACTTATACTCCAACTCTACCTTTAAAAGCAAGCGATCAGCGTAGTGCAAAGTTAATTTAAAAGTATCGCCACATTCTGGAGAAAAATTTTTAATTGCCGGAAAGACTTCATTTTTGAACATATCTGAAAATTGAATCGGAATTGGTATATTACTATCTCTGACTGCTCCTCCCCTGATCTTTAGATACACTGTACCAGAAAAATCTCTATTGTTATCATAGAGTTTATATACAATTGCTCCACCGATTGTGCACTTTACTAACCTTGGCGGGTAAGGGTAAGGGTGAGGGAATTCATAGTTAATCAGGTCATTTTTTAACAGACCAATGGTTTGAAGACAACGCCATGGTTCTGTCGTTCCTGGCTTACCAGGGTTAAGTTGACTAAAATTCCCTGTTCTTCGCTCAGTTACTTCTTTTAGGTCAGAACAACCAATTTCAATTATCAAAATATAAATATCCTTTAAATTTTGGTGTCCTATTAAATACAGTGAAATATCCGAATTATTATTTAGTTATGCCTGACTTTAAGTTATCTAAATAATCTGCCCATGTTATCATCATCTTTTTACGCTCGGCAAGATGTGAAGTCCGATTGTAGGCTCTTCCCAATGGGTCTCTGACAGCGTGAGCGAGTTGATGTTCGATTATGTCTGGCCGGAACTGCAACACTTCATCAAGAATAGTACGGGCCATTGCCCTGAATCCGTGAGCAGTTATTTCTGACTTCTCAAATCCCATGCGTCGAAGTCCAGCATTTATTGCATTATCGCTCATGCAGCGTTGAGGTGTTCGGTGACAAGGAAAAGCATATTTGCCATGACCAGTTAAAAGTTGCAGCTCTTTTAGTATTGTAATTGACTGATGAGACAAAGGCACGAGGTGCGCTTGCCTCATTTTCATCTTCTCTGCCGGAATATTCCACTCAGCCGTTTCAAAATTTACCTCCGTCCATTCCATGTGCCTTAATTCTCCTGGACGGCAAAACAATAGAGGCGACAGCTGCATTGCAGCTTTTACTATGTAACTGCCAGCAAAGTTGTCTATAGCTCTCAGGAGCGGAGCGACATCTTTTGGGTCTGTTGGTGCCGCCATGTGCTTATGCTCAATTTTTGGTAAAAGTCCCTTTGTATTACCCAAAGGATTCAAAGCAATCAATTCATTGGCCACTGCATAATTGAACATTTGATTTATTGCAGTTTTCAGTCTGTGGGCAGTTTCTAGTGTTCTCTTACTTACACCCTCCAAAAGAGATGCAAGGTCTTTACGTCTGACTTCTGTTATGAGCATGTTGCCTACGACAGGAAATATATCATTTTCAAATCGGCTAAGAATATGCTTTGAATGCCCTTCTGACCACTTACTTTTATGAGTTTCATGCCATTTTCGAGTTATAGCCTCAAAAGTATTATACGAAGCGAGTTTATTTTTTACAGCTAAGTCTTTTTTTGCGACTGAAGGGTCAACACCATTCGCAAGAAGTTGTCGAGCATCATCACGGCATTGCCTGGCCTTAGATAGTGATAGTTCGGGGTAGCTTCCGAAGGCTATGCTTTTCTGCTTATCTGCAAAGCGATATTGAAGACGCCATAGCTTTCCACCAGACGGCGTAACCAGAAGATGAAGACCACCTCCATCGGAAATCTTGAATTCCTTGTCAGTTGGCTTTGCTTTTTGTACCTGCATGTCTGTGAGTGGGAGAATCCGCTTTGGCATTGTGTTCCTCCTTTTTGATGGTATTTGTTTGATGGCATATGAGACATGACAACAAAAACACCAACAAAACATCTGGATTTAAGCATACCCCAGTGGAATACATAGGACAATAAATAAAAAAAAGCCCTGATTTCTCAGGGCCTTTTGTACTCATCCGGACTTTGCCGGATCTTTAACTGGTGCGGTGGAATGGAATCGAACCATCACGGAGTTGCCCCCGCCAGCCCCTCAAGCTGGTGCGTCTACCAGTTCCGCCACCACCGCAAGCAGAG
>JAYTVV010000238.1:0-16369 GCA_043743795.1 Geobacteraceae bacterium | reverse complement strand
ATCCCGGAGCAGATATCATGGCACTATCAGCTGACAGTTCGATAGAAACGGAGTTACCTTCGACCGGGACACCTGTCGGAGCCACACTGAACCCCGACGAGACAAACCGCACAGTAGAAGTCCCCGCTCTTCTCGGTGAGAGCAGAATTACCGACAGTGACGAACCGGTTCGTGAGCACGGCTTGTCCGCTGGAGATGAAACCGATGCCCCGACACAGAGCAATGACGTGAATCAGCCGGTTTCAACGCCAGACTCTTTTCGCAACCGGATGGATACTCGGAGCAGAGAGGCCGCAATTGTCGAACCGGACAGCAGCGGTGAGCGCTGTCCAACCGGAGGGTCTGAATTAAAAAACATCATGGAATCTCTGCAACATTCATTGACCGAAACTCACTATATTTCTTCAAAACTTGATGCTGTTTCCGCCGATACGGACAACCTGCTAAAGCAGGTCAACAGCTTATCACTCAACTATGAACTGCTGGCTGCAGAGATGGAATCCGTAACTTCCGGCACCAAAGGCAAGCTTTCAAAAATGTTTCTGATCATTTCGTCGATCACCATCACCCTGCTGATAGCGTTTCAGCTCTACACGTTTACTTCTCTGATCAAAACAGAGCAGCTGCAGAACGCTGCAGGCTCATCTGTTCTGGAAAGCATAGGCAGTCTCAACAAAAAAATGGCAGCGTACGATAAGAATCTCACAAAAGCGCTGGAAAAGCCTGCTCCGCAAGAACATGTTCTGCCGAATCCGGTAGCGGTGGAAAAAGCAATCCATGAAACGTCCGTACATGCAGAGACCGTTGCTCCTCATGTAACGCCGGTACCCGAAAAGTTGAACAGGCTGAGAAATGGCCTTCCTGAAAAAAAACTGATCCGGAAAGAAACCGGTGACTGGTTTGTGTACAATAAGAAAACCGAGGAATGTATAGCAGACGTTGAAGCAATTGAAACCCTGAACGGAGCATACAAGAAGATTGGCAGATCACTCTCGACAACGGTTCCCATGCCGGCCCATAACGCATTATGCATTCTGAAGCCTGATGGAAAAGGCGGCACCGATGTTGTTATGACAAAGGTATTTGTACC
This sequence comes from Geobacteraceae bacterium, assembly GCA_043743795.1. Taxonomy (GTDB): domain Bacteria; phylum Desulfobacterota; class Desulfuromonadia; order Geobacterales; family Pseudopelobacteraceae; genus JACRCG01. The sequence goes on along the minus strand of JAYTVV010000238.1, from coordinate 15,279 downwards.
CTAGGGCAGGAATAATATATACATGCCCTTACTTTGCCATCCGCTTCAGAACCTGCTCCAGCTTGCGCAACTCCTCACCATAACCGGCCCAGTTCCCCTGGCGCTGCAACGTAGTCGCTTTCTCATAAATAGCCATAGCTTCTTTGGCCAGCGAAGCTGGTGATACGTTTGAATCAGTCGTAACCGCAGTGACGGCTGCGACGACAGCTTTTTTTCCGCCAAAAAGCCGTTGCAAAGCCAGCTCCAGATTTTCCTCCATGACTACCTCGTCACCGAAAGCAACAATCACCCGTTTCAGTTCCGGCAGGGCGGATTTATCTGCAGCAAGAAACAACGGCTGAACGTAAAGCAGTGATTTTTCGATCGGTATCACCAGCATACTTCCGCGGATTACTTCCGAGCCGCGCTGATTCCAGAGGGTCAACTGCTGGGAGATAAAGGAATCCTGGTTGATGCGGGCATCGATCTGTTTCGGGCCATAGATCAGCCGGTCGCGGGGGAAGGTGTACGCGCGGATTTTCCCGTAATTCAGCCCATCACAACGGGCGGTCAGCCATGCCGCCAGATTATCCCGCTTTGACGGGGTGAACGGCAGCAGCAGGATATATTCTTCCACCTTTTCACCCGGCAGCTTCATGATGGTGTAGTACGGTTCCATCGGTTTTTCGCCCAGTACCGGCACCTGCCAGAGATTCTCCTTGTTGTAGAACACCTTCGGATCGGTCATATGATAGGCGGCAAACATAGCGGCCTGCAGTTGAAGGAACTGATGCGGGTAGCGCACATGCCTGCGCAGATCTTCAGGCATAGCGCTCAGCGGCTTGAAAAGCCCCGGAAACATCCGGGCGTACACTTGCGCCAGCACATCCTTCGGGTCACTGATGTAGAAGCTGACGGTACCGTCGTATGCGTCTACAACTGCTTTTACAGAATTGCGCATATAATTAATGCCGCCCTGTATCGGCTTTGAATAGGGGAGACGATCCGAATAGGTGTAGGCATCAATGATCCACGTGAGCCTGCCTTTTTCATCCACCACCATGTACGGATCGCTATCAAAGCGGAGGAACGGGGCTATTGCTCTCACCCGCTCGCTGATGTTGCGGTTGTAGATGATGCGGCTCTCCGCAGTGATATCTGATGAAAGCAGAATTTTTTCTGTCTTGAATTTGGCAGCAAACAGCGCCTTTTTGAGCAGGGAATCAATCGGCACCCCGCCCTTTCCGGCATACGTAGTGTTGATATTACCTGTTGCCGTCGGATAACTGAATTCCGGAACCTTCGTCTTGACAACCACATAGTCGTTGGACAGTTCACCGAAATATATTTCCGGCCTGGTCACCTTGATGTCGGCCAGACTGACCGGGGGGATATCCTTGACAAAAAACTCCGGAAGTCCTTCCTTGCTGATACGACTGACCGGACCAAAGGTGATGCCGTTGCCGTGGGTGAAAATAAGCCGCTCGTTGATCCAGTTTTTGCTTGGAAGGTCAACGTAGGAAAGTTCACGCGGCGACAGCATCACCTGTGTGTACCGCCCGTTAACCGTATACCGGTCATTATCAACATCGAAGAATTTGTAATAGGTTCGTATCTGCTGCAGCTGGCTGTAGGTTTTGAGCAGCGGGGCATGATCCCACAGTCTAATATTTTTGATGGTGGCATCATTGGCGGCAATATCCGCAGCAGACAGTCTGGTATCAACATCGAAAGGCACCGTTTCTATTTTTTCCAGATCGTAGCCGAAACGGGTGAACGTGAGGTTGTTTTCAATATAGGGTGTCTCAAGGGCCAGCTCGTTGGGTGCGACCTTGAACTTCTGCAGTACCCCCGGAAAGATGCTAATGCCAATTACGTACAACACAACTATTGCCGCCGGCGGCAATAGCGCCATGCGCCAGACACCTTTCCAGATCCCGGTTGCCAGCATGGCACCGGCCAGCGGAGTCAGGAAAGTCAGGACTGTGTAGGTAAGCATACGGGAATTGACGTCAACATATCCCGCGCCATAAAAAGCACCATTGCTGGAAAACAGCAGCCTGAAGCTGTCCAGATAGAAGCCGGCAGCAACCACACAGGTAAAAAGTCCGGCCAGTACAGCCAGATGCCTTCGCACTTTTTCATCAACAGACACACCACGTTCAGTCAGAACAATGCCGCCACGGACGTAATACACTACCCCCGTGATGACCGAGGCGACCAACAGCACGAAGCTGAAAAGACCTTTGAGCACTTCAAGGAACGGCAGGCTGAACAGATAAAAGCCGATATCTTTGCCGATAACCGGATCAACGGTTCCGACGGTTATCCTGTTCGTAAAAAGAAGCACCTCTTCCCAGCGCAGCGCCCCCCAGTTACCTGCAAAGAGCGCCATGACAACACTGATACCGGTTGCGAGTGGTTTTATAAATCGAAGAGCATCATCCCGTTGTACACGGAAGTTGCCGCCGCCAACGATTGTAATTCCGCTGTAGGGAAAATTCACGTTGTTTGCGTAGGAGAGATTGATCAGTATGCCCACAAACAAAATCATTCCGAAGCAGAGTCCCACCCCCGCTTTGGCATATAATGTGGTGGTAAAAACGGTTAAGAAGTCGGTCTCGACAAAAAAGAGCCAATCGGTGTAATACGTGAGGATCGATGATACAGCCGGCACTATGACCGCGATGAGAATCAGTACGAGTATGAATCTGTTTTTAAGCATGTCGTCCCTCGTGAGTGAGCGGCTTCTGTGGTTCGTTGAAAAGCAGAAAGCCAATCACGGTTGTTTCTCCGTGCCAATAGTTGTTCTAAGCCGGTCAACCAGCTTCTCAAACGTCTGCTGAAAGGCGCCCTGATTCTTGCTGGCATTGCCGCCAATGGTGACCGCTCCGTCCTGGATACGCACCCAGATGCGGCGATGCGACATGAAAAAGGCGATGTAAATGCCGATGACCATCAAAAAACAGCCAAACCAGACAATCTCGACGCCCGGGTCCTTGGCAACCTGCAATCCGGTGTACATCCGCTCCTCGGCACCCACGTAATGAAGGACTAATCGGGCACCATGCTGCTGTGCATTCTGGAGATTCCGTTCGGGATAGTTGGCATATGCGGCAAACCGTTCGGTTTGTCCCGTGGCGGTATGCAGTTCTACCTGGGCTGCCGGCCCGGAGATATCTTTCACAAAGGCCGAAACATCATTTGTCGCATCCGTCACATGCAGGCTGCTGCCATCAGGAAGATTAACCGATGATTGCCCATTTACAGTAACTGAAACCGGATTTTTACCATCCAGATCTGTAGCAGTGAAGTAATAGTTGCCGGCGTTGCCATAACTGGACTGGTAGAAGGTAATCCCCTTATAGGTCAACGGATCGTTAACAATAACGCGGACGTTGGTATAGTCAGGCACCGGTTTGCCGTTTTCCAGCACCGTAAGGATACTTTTAAACTCCTTTGGAGCACCGGTTGTATATTTTGAAACACTAAACTGCTCAAGGCGAACGGAGTAACCGAGGTCAAGCTCTTTTTCCGAACGTAACATGACTTTTGAAACGCTCTCACCTTCGAGGATGTTCACAAAGCCTTTGTAACCGAACAGTGAGCCGATCATCGAGCCGATGAAGATGACGATAATACTCAGATGGACAAAATAGACTGACAGACGACACCAGGGCGTTTTCTGGGCAAAGAGATGCCAGGCTCCATCAGCTTCCGTCACGACCGGTGCGGCAAACTCCGCTTTCAGGAATGCAACAACCTGTTCCCTGACTGCAGCAGACTCCACCGGACTTTTGATTGTAGCCACATTGGCAAGTGACCGTTCCAGACTATCACTCAGAACGAGTACCGGCTGAGATATAATCTTCCATATGTGCGGCAATCGCTTTACTGAACAGGCGATCAGGTTGACCGTCAACAGATACAGCAACAGAATGAACCACCAGGAATGGTACATGTCAAAAAAACCAAGGGCCTTGTAAAGCTTGATTTTTGCCGGACTGATCTGGGCAAGGTATTGTTCAGGAGGTATACCTTGAGGGACAACCGTTCCGATAATTGAGATGCCTGCCAAAGAGATCAGCAGAAACATGGTCAGCTTAAGTGAACAGAAAAAGTCCCAAAGGGTATGCAAAAAATCATTTTTTGGTGTCGTCACGTGAATATTCTCCTTGAAATATGTACTGCCATTCCTGGATTCGACCGGGAGAAAACTGCAGGACTATCTAAGCCGGCATGATACAGGTACTAGCTTTATTGTTCAGAGCACTTCAGGCAGGGTTTTGCGGGGGGACAAAAATCGAGCGGTATACTTGCGGTAACAACCAGGATTGTTCCTGAAGGCTCCGGGTAATAATCACCGGTGTGTAGGCAGGAAGTAAGCCATTGCCAAACAGAACATGGCATCCGCAGTGGCAGCAGGTCGTGTCGCAACAGCCTGATTCCTGGCTGTCTGAACAGGGACAGGTATCGCCCGGTACAGCGGTAGTACTAATTTCCTGTCGGGAAGAAACATCTGCTACCATGATGGAAACACAGGCAAAGTTCGTTGTCGGCATGGCCAGATAGATGACCATCATGATTAAGGCGATAGTTGTGTTGTATGGACGTGCGAAGTTCATGGCGTATCCACAAGTTGACATGGAAGTAATCTATGCAACCCGCCGCCAAATGTCAACAGAGTTAGTCATAGCAACAGCCTCACTCACTGGTTATGCAAAACGGTAATTTCATATCAAGAGACCGAAACCATCCAATGAACACCACACCGGTAAAAATGTGGCATAACGAAAAAAACCCATCGACAAGGGGATAAGCGCAAGCCTAGTATGTCTCGAATAAAAGTTTGCCAGGAGAGCAACGTGGACAACGCCACAAAAAATACTGTCTTTTACGCGTTAAAGGCTCTGGCGATTTGCTCGCTGGTTGTTTCACTACTCGGATATGCAGACTTCGTTACGGGCGAGATTTCAATCGACATACTGTATATCCTCTGCATATGTCTTGTCACATGGTATTCAAACACATTAATCGGCATTGTGTGTGTAGTTGAGATTTTATGTGCAAAAACAACAGCTGACTATTTTGACCAGGTTAAGATCGGATCACATCTGTATGGCTGGAACACGATCAACTATTTTCTCGTATACATCGTAGTCTGTGTACTCGTAGGAAAATTGAAGAGCGTACTTACGAAATGAATAAACCATGGGCAGTCGGTTATGAAACGCAGCGCGGGGTAAGATAAATGCAATTATTAAAATGGAGTACCGAGCTTGAAGTAGGACTGGAAGACGTTGATCGTCAACACAAGCAGCTGATCAACATAATCAACGAGCTGAATATTGCCATTGAGTATAGTCAGCCCAATTCCGTCATGCTGCCGCTCATCGAACGATTAGATGAATACGCTCATTCTCATTTTGCGGTTGAAGAAGATATTTTCACCACATACAGCTACCCTGAGAGGGCAGCCCACGAGGCTGAACATGCTGCTTTTATTGAATCAATAAAATATATCCGCAAACAATGTGAAATAATTGACACCCCGATGTCAACCAAGATACGAGATTTTTTGCGGGGATGGCTTTTCACCCACATAAAGACTAAAGATATGGAATATAAGTACTTTATTGATACGATTACTCACACCTAAATCACATCTTCCCGAAAACAAAACAAACAGGATATAAATAATCCTATATGTTTTGTTACAAGTACCGATATGGTAGGTAATAACTAAAAACAGCAGGGGGATATTCTCATGATATCATCTATTTCAGGAGCGACACCATTACACACAACAGCTAACACAGTGCCGGCTGCTCATGCGCCGACAGAAGCCGCCCCATCCAACGTAGCAAAAAATGATCCCGTAAACATTTCCAAGCTCGCCCAGGCGCTTGCATCTGACGGTGATACACAAGCGCAAGAGATCAGTGAGAGCGGCGCCGAAAAAGCTTCTGAAAAAGCGAGGGGCAAAGCGTAACCGTTCCCAACTTTTGCTGAACGTACAAAAGGGGCACAGCTGAATAAGCTTGCCCCTTTTGTACGTCCAACGCACCTGTTCAGGTGTATAAGGTGCCGTGAGCTACTATTTCACAAAAGTCTTTTTGAGAAAATGCAGTACGACGGCAAGCAGCAGCAGAAATGTCACGGCGACCGCTCCGGCGATTTTGCGCTTCTGCTGCGCATCATCCAGCCTGGCAAGCGCATCCTGAATCTTTTTCAGATCCGTCTGTATCTGTGCGGACTCTTTTTTGACCAGCTCGACATTCACATTATGAAATAACGTATGAAAACGATTCCTCACGGCAAACAGCTCTTTTTCCAGCTTATCAGTATCGGTGCCGGTCATTTTATAGGCGTTGATGCGGCCATCGATGGTAACAATCATGATCTCTGTCTGCTGCATGGCATCGCGGATGGTTTTGGCACGTTCAAAACTGTGGCAGCGACTGCAGCTCTTTTCGTTGATTAATTCCAGAGACGCCTTGACCACCTGATGGTTGCCGTGACAGGTGACACAAGTCGGCCCGCCGGCCCCCAGCTTGCGTCCATGAGCGCTGGCCAGATAATCCTTCATCACACCGACATGACAGCGGCCGCAAAACGCCGGAATAGCCGGTTCTTTAGGCGCTCCCAGAAAACCGCGCGCTGGATTCATGGCATTGGCGGCATCCTTCGGATCGCCCCCGTGGCAGCCATTGCAGGCAATGCCGTTCTCGGCGTGAATGCTGCCTTTCCAAAGTTTGACTGGCAGACTGTATTTTTCCGGCATTTTAGCGTGGCATTGGATGCAGACCGGCTCGGCCGCATCTTCTGCACGGGTGGTCGATGGCAGGAGGCATGAGACGAATGTCAGCACCAGTACGGCACACAGCTGTACGCAAAAGGTCATAATAGTATCCCGATATGTCATGATAAATGCCCCCAGATGCTCAGTCCGATCCAGAGCAGCAGACCGCCAATAGAACAAGCCATGAACAGTGGCCGCTTCAACGGGTGACGTTCCCGACCGCGATCGATAAAAGGGAGCAGCGCCAGAAAAGTCATGGCGGCCCCCTGCAGCGACAATCCGATCAACTCATTGGGAAAGATTTTCAGGGTCTGATAGTTGGCCAGAAAGTACCACTCCGGCTTGATGTGGGCTGGCGTTACGAAGGGGTTGGCCGGAATGAAGGCATCTTTGGGAAAAAACAGGTAGGGGTCGAAAAAAACCACCGCCAGGAAGATAGCCATGTAGATCGCAATCGACCGCATGTCCTCAAGAGCAAAATCGGGAAAGAAAGGAATTCCGCCCGGATGACTTTCGTGAGTATAACTCCCCCCTTGCCACTGGTTGGTCGTGTCCATTTGGCCAAACGGAGGTGTCGAAACTCCGGTACGCTTGAGGAAGAAGAGATGGGCACCGATCAGACCGGCGATACCGACGGGGATGACAGCAACGTGCAGTGCAAAGAAACGTCCAAGGGTCGGAGGCCCGACCAGAGGGCTGCCGCGCAGAAACTCAACAAGATATGGCCCGACCACCGGTATGGCGTTGGCGCTGTTGGTGGCTACGGTGGTCGCCCAGAAGGAAAGCTGGCTCCAGGGGAGTAGATAGCCGGTCAGGGAGACACCCTGAATCAGGCTGAGAAGGATAAATCCGGTCACCCAGTTCAGCTCACGCGGTTTTTTGTAGCTCCCCATGAACAGCACCGAGAGCATGTGCAGCAGCAGCACCAGCACCATCATGTTGGAACCGACAGCATGACACATGCGGATCAGCCAACCATAGGGAACGTCGTTCATAATAGCAGTAACGCTTTTGAACGCTTTATCCGCATCCGGAACATAGTAGATCAGCAGCAGCATGCCGCTCACGACCTGAAGGGCAAAAGCAAACAGCAGGATACTCCCCATCGAGTACCACGTGTTGATGTTGCGCGGCAACAGATACCCGGTCAACTCTTTGTCCACAACTTCGCGCACTCCAACTCGAACATCGATCCAGTCAACAGCCTTTTTTATGAGTGACATGCAGACTCCTTCAACGAGTTAGTTCATTCTATCCAACCGTAATGTTTCCGCCAACAACAACAAAAGGAATTTTTTTAAGCGGCTTGGGAGGCGGACCGGCCGTCACAACACCGTCAGTGGAATAATGTCCGGCATGACAGGGGCAGAGAAAATCCTGTTTATCCTTTTCCCACTGTACGATGCAGCCCAGATGCGTACAGACCGCCGAAAAGGCGACAAGGTCACCGCCCCGCTTGCGCACCAGAACCGCCGATGATCCGGCAAATTCGAAGAATTTTGCATCGCCTTCAAGAATGTCCTTATCCGGTATAACAACCTTCCCGACGACATCACTCGCGGTACGGGGTGCCAAATACCGGAACAGCGGCCAGGAAACTGCTGCAGCCGCAATTGTGCCGAGGCCGCCAAGGCATATTCCGAGAAAAGTCCTCCTGCTGCTGGTATCCATATGACCTCCCCATATTTTAAGTAGTGGCCTAAATATATCCGATTTGTCATCTATTGCAAGCAATTGCTTGCCGATTTGACCTGTATCAAGACAAGCAGGGAGATTTCGTGCTATATGTGGCATTATTGCATTCTATGTACGCAGGAGCTGAAGCATGATTACCACCAGTGAACTGGCCGTCACCATAACAATCTGGATATTAACTGCTGCAGGATGTTTTTTTGGCGGCAGGGCGATGTGGCGACGCAGAAAGCAGAAGCCCACGCAGACGCGGAAGACAGGCTTGTAATACCAATTTCAAATCAAAGATGGATTCAAGGCGGCGAGGATCGAAGCGACGAAAGCATACCCGCCAGTATGTTGAGGAGCTGAGGACGAGCCAACGAAGAAGACGCTTTGATTTGGAATTGGAATAACACGTGTGTGGCCACGGTGATTTACGGCTGACATTTGATAAAAAAACCCGCGTTTAATCTTAAATAAATTCATTTATATACAACAGGAGCAGACCATGGATAACGGTGAATTGTTCTGGAAGAGTGATGATCAAGCGGCACGACTGACGGAACTGATCAGCCGGGACCCGGAACTGCGGGAAGTCCCGCTCCGTCGTGATGTTCGTTCGTTGGGCCGATTGCTGGGTACCGTTATTCGGGAGCAAGGGGGCGAGCAGGCGTTTGCCGCCGAGGAGGAGCTGCGCCACCTGGCGATCAGGCACCGCCACCTGAATGACGACCAGGGGGAGGCCTGCCTTGATTTCCCCGGAGAGCAGGAACTTCAGGAGCAGGCAGTTCAGCTTATTGCCGCGATGACGGTCACCGGGGCGTACCAGATCGTCAAGGCCTTCTCCACTTATTTTGAACTGACCAACCTGGCAGAGACCAACCATCGGAAACGGCGCAGGCGCGCTGCGTTGATTGCGAGCAATGAACCTGACAAACCCGGTTCCCTGCGCGGCACTCTTCAGCGCATGCAGAAAGCGGGGATAAGCCTTGAAGAAGCACTGAACCTACTGCGACAGGTGCAGGTCATTCCGGTTTTTACCGCCCACCCCACTGACGTGGCCAGACGGGTAATTCACTTCAAACGGCGGCGCATTGCGCGGGAATTGGAAGCGCTCGACCGGATACCCCTGACTAATGCCAAAGCGCAGCAAGGTCAGACCGCTATGCTTGCCGAGATCACCGCCCTGTGGCAGACAGATGAAGTGCGCCGCCGCAAGCCCACGGTACTGGATGAGATCAAAATGGGGCTCGACCACTATCCTGATTCCCTGATGGCACCCATCAATGAGCTCTACGAGGATATGGCGGCGGCACTTTGTGAATCCTACGGCACCAACATCCCGCCCGACACGCTGCCGACAGTGGTCCGTTTTGGCTCCTGGGTCGGCGGCGACCGGGACGGCAATCCCCATGTTACCGCAGAATCCACCCGCGAAGCGCTGCAGAAAGCCCGCGAGACTATCCTGAACGACTACATTACATCACTGGAGGGACTGCGCCGCCTCCTGACCCCTTCCGTCTGCAGGATACCTGTTACTCCCGACCTGGAAGCTGTCGTACGCAGCTACCAGACGGCCCTCTCCTTCAGTGATCTGGAGAGTGAGGCCATACCGGAATGTGAGCAATATCGGCGCCTGGCCGGATTCATGCTCCAGCGCCTGCGCCGCACACTCCTCGAACCAAATCACCCTGATGCCTATCCCGCGGCCAGCGCGTTCGATAACGACCTGCAACGTATCCGCGAGAGTCTGGCAGCTGAAACGGGGGAGCGGTTGGCACGCGCCCTGATAGATCCCCTCCGGCGGCAGGTGGCAACCTTCGGCTTCCACCTGCACAGCCTCGACATCCGTCAACACGCCCGGATTCATGCCAGGGCTGTTGCTGAACTGGCTGCCGGCGGTTCAACCTGCAGCGGTCCGTCACTTGTTCTGCCGGCACCGCCCAGCCCGGAGACGACCGAGCTGCTCGACACCCTGCGGGCCATTGCCGGGCTGAAACGACAGTACCCGGCCGAGGCCATTCAGAGCTACGTAATCAGCGGGGCATCGTGTGTTCAGGACACCCTTTCGCTCGTCTGGCTGATGGAACTGTGCGGCGTGCGTGTTGCCGCCGACAGCAGCGGTGATCCCGGGCTGATGCCGGTTCCGCTGTTTGAGTCGATCGAAGATTTGCGCCAGGCGCCGGCGGTCTGCCGAACGCTCTGGACCTCGCCGGAATATGCGCCGTTCCTCGACTCGTGGGGACGCCGACAGGAGGTCATGCTCGGGTATTCCGACTCAAACAAGGACGGCGGCATGCTTACCAGCTCCTGGGAACTTCACAAGACCCATCAGGAACTGCACCGGGTTGCTGCAGAATGCGGGGTGACGCTGGTGCTGTTCCACGGCCGCGGCGGCACGGTCGGACGGGGCGGCGGCCCCACGCACCGGGCGATAGTCGCACAACCGACCGGCGCCTTCAGTGGTTCTTTAAAGATCACCGAACAGGGTGAGGTCATCAACTGGAAATACTCCGATGCCTCCCTGTCACTGCGCAATCTGGAATTGATGGTGGCGGCATCCCTGGAGGCCCTGGCACGCCCCGGCGTCGTCGAATCAGACCACGACATCAGATGGGATCAGGCTTTGGAAACAATGTCTGCGGATGCCTACACCTTTTACCGGGAGAGTATTGCGGAAAACCCCGACATCATTCCCTACTTTGAACAGGCCACACCGGTGCTGGAGTTTGAACTGGCCAAGATCGGCTCCCGCCCGGCACGGCGCGGCGCGACCCGGGACCTCTCTGACCTGCGAGCCATCCCGTGGGGGTTCGGATGGATGCAGAGTCGTCATGTGATTCCCGGTTGGTTCGGCATTGGCACTGCCCTGGAACGTTTTACTGAAAAGGGGCCGGAGGAAAAAGCACTGCTCAGTGACATGATGCGTCGTTTTCCCTTCTTCTATGACCTGATCCGGAACGTGGAACTGGCTCTGACCAAGGTCGATCTGCCCCTGGCGCGCCTGTATTCCAATCTGGTGCCGGACAGGGAGTTGCGGGAACGGGTATTTGGCATGGTGGTTGATGAATATCAGCGCACCCGCCGCACCGTGCTGGCCGTCACCGGGCAGTCACGCCTGCTGGAGAACAATGCCCCTCTGGCGCGTTCCATCCGCCTGCGGAATCCCTATGTTGATCCATTAAGCCTGATTCAGATCGAATTGCTGCGAAGAAAGCGGGCGGGTGATGAAAGTGAGGAGTTAAACTACGTGCTGGCCGCCACTATCAGTGGTATCTCGGCAGGATTGCGGAATACCGGATAGGCCCTAATCCACAAGGCGGCCAGTGAGTCACCTTGTGGATTTTTCCTGAATATCAGAGGATGTCTCTGCTAAAAAAAGTACCTGATGCCGAAGAGACCGGAGAAGCTGCTGGGATCAAACGAACCGCGGTCACTTACGGGCCGGTAGTTCATATCAGCAGAGGGACTGAGGACCACCTTTGCCTCGGCATTGAGCGCCACCTGCGGGTTGATGAAATAGTCAACACCGCCTTTGAAATTGACCCCCACCGTATTTTCGACATTCGAGTCGGTATAGTCATTGAACAGAATACTCAGGCCGCCTCCAACATACGGAGTAACGTACCGGGACGGTACTCGCCACTGGATTCCAAAAGAGAGATTGTTCACGGTAGCCGTCCCGTCTTTGTTGAAGCGGTCATACCTGAGATCATAAGTCGAGTGCGTGACATCCACCTCTGCCGCCAGATTTCGTGAGATGCCGTACAAGAGACCCACTCCGAAAATAACGCCGGAATCACTGGCAATCGGACCGGCGATCTCCCAGGCACCATCCGCAGGGAGCGTAAATCCAAGCCGGACACTGCCCGCCAGTTTGTCCGTCAGATTCTCGGCAGCGGCAAAGTCCGCTGTCAGCGCCGTTAACGATACAACCGCACATGTTACAATCAATTTTTTCATTCTCATCTGCCTCCTGTTTTTTTGTGTGATATCGATGGTCAAATGCAGGTCCCTCGTCAGAATTCGGACAAAAAAAACGGGTTGCCGAATATCAAGGGATATTTCGGCAACCCGGCTGTCTCTGCAAGACCCTATAGGCTTTCCGCCCCACCCTCACGGATGGTTTAGTATTATCGTGTACCGCCTGCTATGCCAGACTATGAGTTTGTACCTAACGCACACACAGTTTTTTTGCAACAAAAAACAGGTATCCACATTTGATCCATAATCACACCTTACATTTTCGGAACCACACGATTTTAATTATGAGCAGTACAAAAAAGAGCATCGCTAATCCAGCTACGATTATTGGTGCCGTTGGAATGTCCAACTTGAATGAGAGAAAGATTCCCAGCATACTCACCGCAACCCCGGTCAGCCAACCGGTTACCAGGATTTTCGCGGTCCCTTGAAAAAATAGTTTTCCGATCAATGCGGGAATTACGAGAAACGAAAACACCTGAAGAATCCCTGCCATGAGCACCGATTTAATCAAAACCAACGCAAAGCTCAAATAAAAGAGAAACTCCAGAAAAATGCCACCCTTGCCTTCGAAGGTCAGGGCAAAGAATTTCTTTCGCAGCAGGAAATGAAAAAGGCCTACTCCGCTATAGAGCGCCAGGGTTGAGAGCAGTTGCTGTGGAGTGACCCAGAGGATGTTGCCGTTAAGGAGGGTCTTGAACTCTTCCATGCCATGGGGGCTTTTGTCCAGGATCAAGATGCTGGTCGAGAATGAGAAGATGTAGAGCACACCGATGAATGCCTCGATATTCACTTGTCGGGAAGCATACTTTGATAGTGAGAGGATAAAGGCACCAAGCAGGGCAAAGGCCAGGGAGAGCAGGAAGACCTTCTCTTCTCCGAAGATGAATGACAGGGCAATGCCGATGCCGATGAACTGCGCCAAGGCAAGATCGACAAAGATGACGCCGCGATGCAGGATGTGGATGCCGAAATAGGCATGGATCAGGATCAGCAGCAGACAGGCCAGAAATGGCATAATAAGAAAAGAGAAGGCTTCCATTAGTACTCCTGTAATATTTAGTTGTAAATTCTCATCAACGGAATGCCGCAAGCACCTTATCCATAAAGGCAAACCAGTCATCGGTCCCTGACATGGCGCCCACATCCTGCGGTAGTACGATCACTTTCACGCCGGTCTTTGCACCGAGGGATTCCGCCTCTTTAAGGCCGTGAGATGAGGTCACCAGAATTCCATTCGGCTTAGCACTTTTCATCTCTTCTATCAACTTCTCGATATGGGCTGCAGATGGCGGAATGCCGGGTTTCGGCTCCATGTAGTCAACAATATGGAATCCATAGTCGTTCGCCAAATACCCGAACAGTTTGTGATAGGCAATATAATTTTTCCCTTTGAGGTTAAGAGCTTTCCACTGCTTCTGCTTCTCGTTGAACCTGGCAGCGAAAGCCTTGTAATTGGTCTTGTAGAGATCGGCATTTGAACGATCCAAGTTGGCCAGGGCATTTGCCATCCCTTCGGCGACGCGAATGATATTCGCAGCGGAATAATGATAGTGGGGATTGCCGAGGGGATGCACATCACCCATGCTCCGTTCCACGTGCCCCTGTTTCTCGATTGCAGTGACAAACTTTGAACAGTCAAAGTTACCCGGCTTGCCCGGCATGATCTTGGTATTCTTCGACGATTCCATGATCAGCGGCAGATAACCGATCTCCAGGTCAAGGCCGTTGTACATGATGATGTCGGCCTTGCGGCCAGCCAGGATCATGCTCGGTTTTGCTTCGACATAATGCGGGTCCTGACTAGGTTTGATCAGGGTAGTTACGGTGATTTTGTCTTTGCCAATCTCCTTGGCAATACTGCCGACCCAGGGAAGCGTGGCAACAACATTCAGTCCTGCAAAAGCAGGGCTGGCAACTATGAGTGTCAGACATAAGGCAATAAGTGCGTTTCGCATGGTGAAACCTCCTAGAACGTATGGGCGGGATGAGCGCCGATGGTAAACGTGAACTGCAAAATCCCTTCGTTATTTACCCGGCTGACGGGGTCTGACCGGTCATGGGTATATTGGGCGCGGATCGAACTGAATTCCGTTGGACTGAATTCCAGGCTACCGGTTGTACGCCACGGCTTACCGCTACGTGTCTGCTGTACATCCCCCAGCTTGAATGTATTGTCGAATATCTCCAGGCGGTCGTACCGTGCGCCTACCCGCCAGCGGTCATAGCGATAGAGCGCCTGCAGGAAGGCACCGTCCTGATGGCGCTGTAAGGGGCTGGTTGAGGTTGTCCCGCCTGAGTCCGTCTGAGAGAAGTCGCCATTCTGTACCAAATAGAGGTACTCTCCTTGAATGGTCACACCCTGTTTACCTTCCTTCCATTTCCAGACTGCTTCCATGCCGTACAAGGCACTGTTACCGCGCAGATTTCCCGAAGACGAGTCAGGGAGCAGGATTCCGTTACTGTTGGTCGATCCGAATAAGGCCCATGGTCCGGCATACAGAGTCGAGTTGTCGGTTGTGTCGATGGAGACCTTGGCAAACGCCGAAAAGGCATGCGGCCCCCAGTTGGGATCATTACCGAAGAGCAGAGGGTTGTCTCCCTGGAATACTTCGACTCCCAGCAGTGTATAGACGGGTAATGGCGGAAGCCAGGTGAGCTGTACTCCGTTCTCGCCACCAATGCCCTCAGAACCAAGAAAGGCCTTGTAAGGGAGAGCTATATCGGCGAAATCCCAAACATGGGGGTGCTGCGAATTCAACCGACTGGTGTTGCTTTTGAAGCGACCACCTTTGACCTGAAAGCCTTCCGGCAGTGAGGTGGTCACGAAGTAGGCTTCC